>NZ_NPDQ01000003.1:300000-546748 GCF_002812125.1 Leptospira brenneri | reverse complement strand
TCACAGCTCACAACTCTTGAAAAGCTACTCTCTCTTTTCCCATTTTTTTATTCAGAAAGTTTTCACCTTTTCGTAGAGGCTCTCTATTTCCTCTTCAAACTTACCTAAATCAGGAAATTGGATCATTCGCTAATGGTTTTTTTTGCAGAATCTTGCGAACGGGAAGTCGAATTTATCATTCGCTGTTTTTCTATCAGCTTGGCTTTCAGAAATCGAAAGAGCGTTTAATTCCTAGAATTTTATTATATTAAAAAATAATTTAAAATATTAAAAAAGTATTTGAAATATCAAAATGCTTAATAGTAATCATCTTAGGAGTGAAAAAATGCCTTTAGGTGAATCAAAGAAGATCGATTCCAGTCTTTGTTGTCCAGCCTGCCAGGAGCCACTCCGGCCAATGGTTTTAGGATGCGATGGGTGTGGGATAAAGGTTGAGGGTCCATTCCAGCTCAATGAGTTTGCCACTTTGTCTGCTGATGATCTACATTTTCTACGCATATTTGTTCTTAGTGAGGGACGAGTGCGAGATATGCAATCGGCGTTGGGATTAAGTTATCCCACCGTCCGAGCACGTTTGACGCAGTTGAAAAACAAACTAGTTGGGATTGATATCTCCTCCGAATCCTCATTTCGCGAAGCTTCCAAAAGTGGTAAAGCCGGCGCCACAGATGAGGTGCTTGATCAACTAGCGAAAGGTGAGATTGATTTCGATGAGGCAATGCGTAACATACGCAAACTTCCCAAAAATAAAAAAGGATAAAAATTGAGGTGAATCATATGAAAGACGAGATCCAAAAAGTAATACAACTCGTTAAAGATGGAAAAATCACTGACGCCCAAGGTGCAGAACTTATTGCCGAGTTGTCACAGTCTATAATGTCTGATGAAACTAAACCGAAACCTTGGAGTTTTCGATCGATGGCGGAACAGTTTGGAAAATTTTCCAATGATGTAGAAGGATTGTATGCGAGTGATCTGAAAGAAAATAATCTTTCGATGTCCAGAGTGCAAATCCCCAAAGGGGAACGTTTTCAATTCAAAAATAATACGATCCGAATGTCTTCTATGGAACAGGTTGTTTTACATGACACGGATTTTATTTCCAATGCAGTAAACAAAAGTAATCTCAGTGGATTCAAAATCCAGCGAGGTTCTTTTCAGAATGGTGAAATATCCGCAAGCAACCTTGAACAACTGCAAGTGGAAGATGGACAATTTGATGACGTGGAGATCAGTAGTTCTAACCTGAAAAAGGTATCGATAACGTCTTCCAATGTTACAAATTGTCTTTTTACAGCTGCATCTATCAAGGAACTCTCCATCAATGATGGATCAGATGTTACTTCTTCTAAATTTGAAGGGGCACAGTGCAGTCACATAGAAATTTCCGCATCGAAATTAAAGGGAATGGAAATACAAGCGTCGAGAATTCAAAGTCTCACCTTGAATGACGTTACGACGGATCAGTTTATTATTCGTTTGACGCGAATGGAAAAATCAACTTTTGAAAATTGTATGTTCAGCGATGTGTTGATAAACACAGGAGAGGGTTGGAAAAAGACAGGTTTCGAACAAGTAAAATTCGAAAATGTAAAACTGAACAAAGCTCTATTCGGTGAATGTGATCTAAGAAGGGTGACTATCAAAAATGTTGACCTTTCGGAAGTACGAATCATGAACAAACGTATCTCCGATGTTATCATTGATGGGAATGCACAGTTTCGCGAAGTATTTGGAATGATCGCGTCATCTGCTGCGTCTGTTTAATTAAAAGAGAAATGTATACGGGTGTTGTGGAAGGGAGAAATCTCCCTTTTTTATTTGTAGAGATTCCAACCCGTTACAAGTGGATTCTACGAGGAGGGAGAGTTCTTTTTCTGACCTGATTCTGTCTGATGACATTTGCAGAAGGGATTAGTTTTTATAAATAAAGTAAAATTTTGCAAACGCAGATGTTAGTAACGGAATGCCACCGCTACTTAGTGGTGTTTTAAGCGGGGAGCAAAGTATGCGATGGATTGTTCCCTTAATTTACTTTATCTTATTTTAGTATTAATTATTGCTCAATACAAAGGAGGCGGTGCTGAGTGGGGTAGGAAAATTGTTTTTCTACATTAACACAATTGCCCCCACCACCATTTAGAAAACTACCTGATAGGTTACCGGCTTGCCCCAATGATCCATTTACATAATAGCTTTCACCTGACCAGTTATTACATGTTGATCTTGAGCCGGTTGGATCTTCGTTGGCTCTCCAGTCTTTAGTGGGAACAGTCCCATCGCCTAATCCAGTCCAGAATCCTCCTTCCATATCTTCCGAAATAATACCTGCATCTGGGAAACCGCGGAGGGTATTTTCCTTTATTAGGGATCTATCATCCGTATCAAAAACTGCAACGCCATCGGAAGAACGGTTGTAAGTTGTTAGAGGCTGAAATACCCAGTTTTCATTTTCTTCCTTTGAATCACATGCGTAAGTTTTACATGCTATTCTTTTGAAAGAAGCTGTTGATTGTGTAACTAACATAGCCTTGTAAATTCCTTTTGACGGATGATTAGAATCCAATGCACATTTAACATCTGCTCCTTGGATTCCGCCCATATCTGAATAAAATTTTGAGGCAGTGAGGAAAAGGTGTTTAGCATTCGTATCATAGATAGTTACTGATCTATAAAGTTCAATAACAAGTCCTCCGCTGGAAATTACAGAAAGAAATCCGTATTCATTCAGCGCATTCGTATCAGGTAGGGCTTTGATGTATATCTCTTGTTCCTGATTATAGTTTTCCTTTGTAAATGTAAGCTGAGGTGGGTCTACAACTACAGGCAATGGCTTAAGATGTCGAGTATAATCGCCATAATAAGTTCGCGGGTAAATCCATGTATGAGCTGCAAAAACATATGTATTTGACAAATTCGGTTTTTTATCAAGTTTGAGTTTGAGAAATATTCCTTCTCGGCCTTCAGTTAATACAATTTCTTGACCTTGGATGATGAGGTTATGCGGGGTAACATTGTTCGATTGTCGTCTGGCACCACAGGTTAACTCTAGTTGTCCGCCAATTTTAGAGACAGTTGTCTGAAGAATGCTTTCGTTCTCAGAGATCCCAATGTTAAAGTTAGCAGCAATATCCTTGTTTGGGGATGCGGATAATTTCAGGTCTAGGGGTGTTTGATCATCGGATAATTTTATTTCCCAGTTACCTTTTGAGTCTGAAGTTGTTGTATATTCTTTTGATGCTGATGTTACTTTTATTTCGGTATCTGATCCTACGCTACCGTTGGCATTTTTTAAAGATCCGGATAAAATAATGCCGTTTTCTGAATACTGGCTCAATCCAAGTAAGAGAGTGGATAAATTCAAATTGGATGAGGAATGATTCAATGCGAAATCGGAGATAAGGGCGCACCTATATAAGGAAAAGGTGATAATAAATGTCAGGGAAATTAATCCTTTTGTTCTCATAACGGGTATTATGCTGTTTTTTTTAAATAGTAGTCAATAAAAAACAGAATTATTGCCGTTGAACAGCAGTCTTGTTGTCCCTCTCTTCTGAAGGTATCGCTTATTTAAGTTTAAAGAACATTGTGTTACTTGAATCCTGGTTAGGTTTTGATATAAAAGCTTATTTAAGAAAAGTGCCTTGTTGGCTGAAAAAAAGATGTAATTAGAAAATGGGGGATTTGGAGGCTCTGTTTTATCAAAATGAAATGGAGTGTTTGTTTTGTTGGAAGTGAATCGGGGATGGTTGAGCGGGGAAATACTAACGAGACATAATCCTGAGCCGAATCCACAAGCCCCCGCCCGAGTTAGGGTGGAGGGGAGTGGTTCGTGGGATGTCCGAATTCCCCTCTATCACAGCTCACAACTCTTGGAAAGCTACTCTCTCTTTTCCCATTTTTTTATTTGGCATCTGTTCGCAGTTTCACATTCGGATTCCCTAAGAGAATCCACTCACAGATCGTGTTCAAATTTGTCGTTTGCCTAGAGTCTCCATCTTATAAATCTGAAAGCGAACTATCTTAACTCTAGCCCAATTTGTTGGGGTTAGCTGCTTTCTCTTTAAAAAAATGCCAGTAAATGAGTAGGATGAGTAGTGAAATGGCTGTTAAACCAAGCGCCCAGAAAAAGGAAAGATAATCCGAAAGTACTCCGAATCCTGGAATTCCTGGTTGAGCGTTCCGGAGGGCTGGCAACACAAGTAGTAGGATTGAGATAAAAAACAATTCAAAGGCTTGGATTCCTTTTTGGTAGAGTAGAATTCTCGTTGTAATCAAGATGATTGTAAGTCCAATACAAAACATGATCACCATGATAAATACAGAAACAAATTGGTTACTTTTAGTCCTTGCTACTTGAATCAATCGCTCTACGTTCCCTGTGTTTCTATCAACCCAGAAATCTTCGATAAGTTTTTCAAAAAACTCAAGTTTGTAACTTGCGATTGGTGATTGCATATTTAACACAAGCGGGATTCCAACAGTTTCTAAGTCTGAGATTTTTTTGGAAAAACCTAAACTAAGAGTCGCTTGGAAAGTATCAAAAGGATAATCGGTAATTGTCCCAACTAACGGTAAGGTGATGAGTATTTTTCGAATGGGTTGTTTTGCTTTAAGAACAAACTCTTCATTACTACTATAGGAAATCAAACGAAGTTCTTCATTGGGTGTATCGGATCTACGATTCAGAGCCAATTCTTCTGCGAGATAAATTCTCAATTCAACTTTTGCTTCTCTTTTATCAATTTCTACAGAACGGACATCCGCAGTGATTACAGATGTCTTTATATGGTCAATGTCTACGTCGGTGAAGGATGCGAAATCTGATTTGTCTTTGATGAAGTAGCGAACACTGGCCAAGTAACTTCCTGCAATCAAAATAAGAAGAAAAGAAATTAACTGGAAACGATTAGATGAAACTAAACTTTTAATTGGAGTCATGAAAGGTTTGTCCAGGCGAGAGATAATAGTGTAAATAAGGCAAGGAAGAAAATAAAACCATAAAAATACAACTGCATGGTATAAAGATTTGTTGTTGCTTCGAAGGAAACTAGTAAGTCTTCCAGAGTTGGATTTTCCAGTGTAGATGCTTTTTTAAATAGTATTGATACTCGAACGGTCAAATATCCTAAAATAATCTGAAGGATTCCTTCGAAAATATTTCCATAATTATCTTTGATGGTTACCAAACCTCCAATTAAGTATAACGAACCTAATACGATCAGAATTTTGCCAAATAAACTGATTCTTGATGAAAGTTTGTATAAAACTTTATTTTTATTAATCTCTACTTGCTGTTGTTCCATTATTCCTTCTCCTTTGCTAGTCGTGTACATGCCTGTTGGAGGCCTTGACCTTCGTTACATGCTAAATTTAAATATTTGATTCCTTCTGTACGGTTTCCCAAAAGTAAATTTGCTCTTCCAATTGAGTATGAATTTTGGTGGGAAACTCTATTGTCTCTTTGGTTGGAATAGGTTTCACTGTTTTCTGCTTCTAGATGATATTCTCTTGCTTTTTCATAATTGCCAGCTAGGAGATAACTATCTCCTAAATGAGAAAGTAAACGATAGGTAGGAGTGAACTTTTCTTTGCAGTTTTCTAGCAGTTTAATACCTTTTACAGAATCTTCATAATACGCATAGCTGTATCCATACTCAATACAGTAGTCTAGGCTGTCTGGTTCCATTTTGGCGGCTAACTCAAAACTTTTTAACATTTTGGGAGTTAGGTTTTCTTTCCAATGATCATAATAACTTAAACCCAATACATAATGATACAATCCGATATCATTTTTCTTTTGAGTCATTTCAATAGCTAGTGGTTCAATTCTTTGGATTTGATCTCTACGATATAAAGGCGAGTTTACCCAATATTCAAATAATCCATGTTTGGATAAAAGTTTTTCGTCCTTTTCGTGAGTCTCGAAACTCCTTTGTAGTAGGGAGTATGCTTCGCTGTCTAAAGCATATTTTGATTCTGGAAAGTTTGCAGAATTTCGCAGTTTCACTAGTGCTAATCCAACAAAACATTCTTCACGATCATTTTGCATCGAAATACATGTTTTATATGATTCTTCCGCATTTACAAAATCTCCTGCATAGTATCGCAAGTTTCCTTCAAAATTAAAAAATTCAGCGGTTCTTGGATCATTATAAAAGGAGGATCCTTCCATACCCGTTGCAATATTATAATAACTTAATGCTTTGTCGTATTTTTCGCTCCAAATTCTTGAATAGAGATTGTAATCATATTCCCAATATTTAAATACCATCTCTTCTAATTTAAAAAGTTCCAGGCCTAAGCGGATGTGTGATTCAAAAATTTTATTTTGAAATGGAAAATTCCCAGTTACATCATTTTCAAATCCTTTTGTAAAATATTGGATTGCTAATTCTGGATTTTTTTCCATCTCTAAATAAAAAAGACCGAGTTCCCAGTTTTCTCTCACCAAACTTGGCGTAGATTCGATCTGTTTAACGAGTTTAGATTCGTAAGATTTTTTCTGAATGTACAAACCTAAATCTCTGGCCCAACCTATTTTGTCGAAAATTCCAAATGGGTGATTTAAATCCAGATTTCCAATGTTAAAAAATATCAAATAAAAAGCGATCACAGCCTCTATTGCAAGTATGTGAATATGCTTATACTCTTTACTAATCACTTTGAGTTGGGTTATCATTTCTGTCTCCTATCGACCTATGATTGTAGATTCAGTGAGTTCTTCCACTTTTCCGAGGGATTTTAAACTTTGGCGATTAAATTTTTGGGGATCTCCAATGAGTGAAATTTGAAAAAAGCCTGCATCATTGATTTTTTTTGTAAAATCGATAAAATCGTCCCATTTAACTTCGTTCAAGGATTCATACATAAGTTTGTCTACATCTTCTGTCAATCCCAAACGACTAGAGCGATTGAATTCATCAATTAGATAACTATGGGATTTCCGAATTGTACTGGCAGAATATAGTGTAGAAGTTTTAGCCTCATCAAACCGAAGTTTTGTTATTTTAGGAGATTCCAAGCTGTTTTTTGCATCAAACAAACAACTGTCAAGTTTGTCAGCTTGGCAAGAAAGATTTGCCAGCCAAAGAATTGGATCCTTTTCAAATTCAGGAGGACTGATAAATACATCGGCAGCATATGCATTGCCAGTTTGTTCTCTCATTGTAGTAAAAAATGGAGATGATAATCCCGCATACATAGAGTTATAGATCGAAAAATAAGTCAGATTGACTGGTGTCGGTAAAAATATAGTGGAAAAATAAGTAAGCTCTACATGTGGTCTTTTCCTAGACAAAACATAAAAGCTAGTTTCGTTGTTATTTCGAAACTGTTTTTTTGATAACAGGCTAGCGTCTATAGTTTTTGGAAGATTAGTATACTCCCGAAACACATTGTTTTCCAGTGTTTCAAAATCTAACTTACCGTAGTATGTAATTTTGGATTTAAACTTTAATAGATTTCCTAATAAATTAATAGCATCGGAGGATTTAATTTTTTTTAATTCAGTTTGGTTTGCCTGAAAAAATCTTAAACTATTTTTTCCAAATAATGAGTATTGGTGTAATGCTGAATCAATTTCTGATTCCTCTTCTTTTAGAAGATCTAAATATTGAAGATGGTTGCTTAGAAGTTTTTCCCATACTTCTTTCGAAGAAGCAACGGACTTAATTGAATGCTCTAATAAACGAAAGGAAGAGATAAAATGTTCGTCTTCACCTTCCATTATAATTTCCAGAGCTTCTCCATGAGTTTGAATGGAAACAGAACTTCCCAGAAGATAGAATTTTGTTGAAAGAGCATTTGCAGTATATAAATCAGTGCCTAAATGTCTCCAATAATCGATTGAAATATCTAAGTAGGGGCTAATCCATGCGCCACGTTCAATGATCATTTTAAACTTAAATAGTGAGTTTTCTTTATTTTTTTGGTAAATGATTTGGTTCCCGTTTGGATATTGTTTTGATTGGATTAAGTCAAAATCAGCAAATTCAGGGGAAATTGATTTTATTGGTTCTATAGAAAATTCTTTTTTAAATTTCGATTCTTCCTCTTTGCTGAATTCCAATTTGGAAATAGGTGGCTTCGCTATATAGACAAAATTAGAGTTTCCTGATACCGTTTCTATCGACACAATGTTGTGATTCACAAAGTTTTTTACAAAGTCACTTAAATCCTCGGGTTTTGTTTGGTTCATTGATTGAAACTTTTGTTGGATTTTTTCATAACCCCAATTTGCTAAAAAAGCTTCTGAAATTTCATTTAAACGAAATTCGTTATCATCTTTCTTCTTAATTAAAACTAACCTTTGATTGTTTTTTACGGATTGGAACATTTCATCTGAAATTTCTTTATTTTCAAGCTTTTGGAAAGCAGATAAAATATAGTTCTTTGTTTCATTTAAAGATAAACTTTTACTCGGTTCTACCCAAATATTGAGTAAAAAATAGTCTTTCCATTCTGTGGTTGAAACAGATACGGAATTTGCATTTTGGGAATAGTATAGGCTTTCATCTAATAGGCCGTTATATCCATTAGAAAGTAGTGAGGCGATGGTATTTGCTTCCGCATAAAGTTTAGGAGAACTTTTTGGTATTTTAATTCCAAAAAGGTAAATCTTTTTTTTAGAATTAATTATAATTTTGTTAGTCGATTCTTGAGGTTTATATTCTGGAATGTCTAACTTACTTGTTTGAGTTTTTGACGGCATGGTGCCAAAGGTTTTTTTGATTTCTTTGAGGACTTCATCTGGGTCAAGATCACCTGACATACAGATCGCCATTTTTGATGGAATGTAGTGTTCGTTAAAGAATGTATGGATCTTTTTTATAGATGGATTCTTTAAGTGCGCGTCTGTTCCAATGGGAGTTTTTTCTCCATAAGGATGGTTTGGAAACATAATCTGATAATATTGTTTAAACAGATTTGAATTAAAGTCGGTGACGCGTAAATTTCTTTCTTCAAAAACGGACTCAAGTTCCGTATGAAACGTACGAAACACAGGATCTTTAAACCTCTCCCATTCTAAATGTAAAAAATTGTTGATTTGATTGGAAGGGACTGTCGCTACATAATAAGTTCTATCATTGGATGTGAATGCATTGGAATGTAGGATGCCCATAAGACTTTGTATTCGAGAAAACTCATTTGGTATAACATACTTTGCCGCCTCTAAAGAAAGTTGGTCAATTTTGCCGTAAATTTGTTTCCTTTTATCTTCGTTTGTTGTTTGGCGGTAATTTTCGTATTGATTTTCGATTTGTTCCAGGAGCGGTTTTTCTTTTTCGTAATCGATTGTTCCTATTTGACTCGTACCTTTAAACATCAAATGTTCTAAATAATGAGCAAGTCCGGTTGCATCTTCTGGATCATCTGCCGAGCCAGCATTGACTAAAATTGAAGTTTTGACAATGGGTTCCTTACGATTGACGCTGAGAAAAACTGAGAGACCATTTTCTAAATGATACTCATGCACATAAAATGGCTCTGAAAAAAGATCGAGAAGGGTGTTGCAGTGGAGTTGCAATAGAGCAATCGGGAAAATCAAAAACTTAAATTTGGTCTGAAAAAGAAACATTCGGATTTGAAAATTAAATATTTTACTATTTTAAATCAAGAAAAAACTGACAGATGGTCATTTAACGTAGATCAGTTCTTAAGAGAAACCTAGGGGGAAATATGAATGCAGAAGAGAACTTAAAAGGGCTAAAAGGCTGGCTTTTCCTTGTCGGGTTAGGTCTTATCGTATATCCTGTCCGGCTTGCTTTCATTATGGGGCCTTTGTTTTATAATATGTTTACTGACGGAAGTTTTGAATACCTTACAACACCAGGTACGGAATCCTATAGTCCGCTCTGGAAACCAATTCTCATTTTTGAGGGAGTCTTCAATGTGTTGATGATTCTTTTTTCCTTTTTCGTTACTTATTTGTTTTTTAAAAAAAATTATCAATTCCCAAAAGCTTATATTGTCTTTTTAATTTTACCCTTGGTTTTAATGCCAACAGATGCTTGGTTAGGTTCTTTTGTTGTTAAAGATGAACCGATGTTTGATCCTGAGACTTCAAAAGAAATCATTCGTTCTTTCATTGCTGCAGTGATTTGGATTCCGTATATGTTGTTGTCAAAACGAGTGAAAGCAACATTTGTAGAGGGAAAACCTACAGTAACAGAAGCCGAGTTGTAGTTTGCCTTTGTTTGTTCCTTGCATCAATTGAATTTGCATGTAGGTAGGCTAGCAGGCTTCTTTACCATGGGTTTCTAAAATAATGTGACATAATTCAGTCCAGAATCCAGAGTTTGGGTAGAGCCAAGCGGGGTATACCTTGCGGTGGAGTGCAAAATTTTAGAATTAGAAAATTATAAAATAGCGAACAATTGTCTGTTTAATTAATCCGCGTTAGCATTATTTGGCTTTGTTAGGTTAAAATCATTTGACACATGTTAATGTATCAATCATTTTTGCTTAAAAATTTAATGGGTAATTCGAATATATGAAAAAAATAATATTATTCTTCCTTATTCTTGCAAATTCTGTTTTGTTTGCGGAAGAAAAAAAAGAAGCTGCTGCTTATTTACGTGGTGTTGACTTAACTGTAGATTCCGCTACATTAAAGAATGGGCTTACCATTCAAAATTCTTTGATATTCAATCGTTTGATCGGTGGAACTACCAGTTTCGGAGTACCTGCTACAAACAAATTCAGGGGCAAAGGGATTGAGTTTGGAACTAATACTCGTCATAGTGGCCTTTTGGGTACGGATTTTTCAGTTTCTTTCGCTACCTTGTTTGCCGATTCGAACTATTCTGGTGATTATAATAGTTCCACAATGAGGATTGGATCTGGTTCTTCTGCGATGAACTTTGCCAGTGAAAGTTTTATTGCGAGTGAATTTACATCCAATCGTCTCCAAACCGCGAATATAAAAGTAGCGGAGAATATTTATTTACTTCATGATTCAAGTAACAAGTTTTTGCAAGGATTAGCGCTACGTGTCGGTGGTGAAATTTATGGAAATGAAGTTAAATCAACTTCTCCATATTATTTTTCTAACTCTGCATCTACTTCAGGAGGAACGACACTTTTTTCGAGTGGTTTCGGAGCTAGTTCTATTGAAAAACTTACTTATAATGAAGCATATTTAAATGCTATTTTAGGTTTAGGTTACAATTTAAAAATCGCCGAAGGACATAACATTAGCCTAGGGTATGAATATTTAAAAAGTGTTGCTAATTCCGGAAATTATGAAAATAAAATTTCTTCATTACTCGTGCTCACTCCAACAATTGCATTTCCTTTTGAAAATAAAATCAAAGGAAAAGTCGACTCTGAGTTAGTTGGAAATCGATTCACGATCGGTTATCGATTTAATATTACGGAAGATGTTAGTTTTGGAATCAATTATGCTCATACAGAAGCGACTCATAGAGTTGTAGATAGTAAGGTAAAGGAACCAGGCAATATCCTCACACTATTATCTAGTGGTTCGGGTAGCATCAATCCAATACCTTTTATACTCGGAAGCCAACCAGGGTTTGGACCATTTCCTGAGAATAAGGATATTCGTAGACAAATCGGAATTGAAATTGTGTTTAAATTTTAATCCTATTCAAGTGAAAAACATTACGGTATTCATTAGAGCGTAATGGTTTAGAAAGACTAAAAACCCGCTAATGGCGGGTTTTTTTATAATAAGATTTCAGGTTCAATCGAAAGCTTTTGTCATAGCATTCGGAATTTATCCTATTGACTCACTTCAACTTATGATTCCTTTATCTCATCCATTAGAATCGATCCGAGGAAACAAGGAATTACGATTAGAGAATTCAAGCTCCCATGTACGAGAACCATCATTGGAATTCCATAAATAAATTTGGGAAACCCTGAATAGAATTCGTGAAGGAGTGCCAGTAAAAGTGTAAAACAAAGGAATATGAAACTACATCTAAATAAATATTTAGAAATAGGGTTTTGGCACCGGATACCTTGGCCTCGGTAAATTAAACTAAATGGTAATAGAACCGAGTATCCAATCACACCCATTTTTTTCAGGACTAGATTTCCAAAAATTCCAAACGCAATCATCAGAAATAGAATCACAATGCAAAGAATTAAGATTGGATAGATTTTAGATTCAGGGTTCCTTTCTAAAAGAACAGTGACCCCCATGAGAAATAACCAGCCAATAAAACATCCATGAATGGCTGCATAGTAACTCCAAATTTCATTGTAACCCAGAAGATTAACATGATTGCTTCCTGAAAAGAACCAAATTGCAGATAGAAAACTAAATCCTAAAGGAATAAGTTTAGTCCAAGTATAATCTTGTAATAAACGGGACCAATGGATTTTTAAGAGCAAAATGATTCCAAAGCCACAGAAAAAAAGCCATACTATGTTTAACTGTGGTATTTTAAAAAGCATTGCAAAAACAATTATTATGATTGAAACAATGTGAAAGAATGAGTATATCTTTCTATTCTTTAGAAAGAAGTGATTCGTAAAGAATGGTCCGATTATATATCCAAAGATGAGGACTGCCCTTAGTAGATAAATTTCAATCATTGGGTAGAATCTAAATGCCAAAGAGAACGGTTCATAGACAAGAAGTTTTTAGTTTCCACTGTTTGGAAGTTCCTTTTTACAAACTTCCTTATTATTTATATTTCTATCTAAAGGGGAAGAAACCCCAGGGGCTCCTCCATGCAGAGGTATTACTTCGAATGCAGCTGGGAGAACCGCTATTTTCTAAACAACGTTATCGTTTCTCTCAAGTGGTTTTAGTGGCTCATTGGGAATCGGAAGAAGATTTAGAATATTTTTTGCATCAGTCAAAACAAGATCCTATTCATCTCGGTTGGCAAATTCGGTTGCGATTGTATCGTAGGTGGGGGAAAATCCGAGAAATAGAATCAGCCACTATCTATCAGAAAAACTTCGATGCAAAAGCTTTCATGGCCGCCATTACACTCGCCCGATTAAAACTAACTCAAGTTTTTCGTTTTACCAAATGGGGAAAACCTGTTGAGAAACAAGTGAGAGACCATCCAGGAAAAAAAATTGCTTTTGCTGCCTTTCGTCCCTTTCGAAGTTTTTTGACCTTTAGCATTTGGAATTCTGAATCAGAAATGATCCAAATGGTACAAGGTCGAAAAGCCGATCGGGATGGTTTAGAACACAAACATGCTATGGAAGAAAGAAATCGGAATGACTTTCATTCAGAGTTTACAACCTTACGATTCGAAATTTTGAAGGAAGATAGAATGTTAACAAAGGATTCATTTAGATAAATGATTTTATTAATCCTTTGTTAGATTCTAAAATTATTTATCTCTCAACTCTGGATTTCTGTGAGAACATAACTATATTTTGCTTGCGCCGCTCTTTTCTTTTCTTCATTGAAAAAATCACAGATAAAATCCAAACGATTCCCATTTTTTTTTGTGAGCCTGACTTTTGCTGTAACAGTATCTAGTTTTACTGGTCGCAAATAACGAATGGATGCATTTGTTGTAACCATAATTTCTGTTTCTTTTTGCATATGGAACATACACATAATTGCTGTTAATGTGTCTCCTACAGTAAAATAACATCCTCCATGGAGAAGTCCGTGAAGGGCCCGATTTTCCATCGCATAAGGAATGGTTGCTTCAGAGGATTCCGCTTCTAAGGTAATTACCTTCATCTTCGTCGCCGCAGGGTGACATTGTTCGATTAAATATTGAACGTTTTCTATAAAGTCACCTCCTTCTCTAAATTTAAAAATATCCTTGGGTATTACTTTTAGGGCCAGATCCAATACTTCCATAAGGTCTCCTGATCAAACTCGATTAAAACCAGAATATGGAGACAGGTCTGTCTCTGTCAAGAGACAAAATTGTCTCTTTTTTCGCTTTCTTTTCTGTTGGTCTAAAATATTATGAGGGAGTGAAACATCAGAACCCTAACTCCTCTCTGCTTTCTATGCCAAACGCAAGGAATGAGGCAAACCCTGGGGCACGTCTACTCAATGCAGCTAGGGATTTGTTTTATTCTCATGGTTACGCAATGGCGGGTATCAACGAAGTAATTGAAAAATCAAATACTTCCAAAAAGAGTTTTTATAACTATTACCCAAGTAAAACAGATTTAGGTCGTGCTTTTCTACATTTGGAAAAAGAAAGTTTGTGTGATTTGGTTGATCATTTCATTCAAAAAAATCCAAAAAATTATAGAGCCTTTGTAAGTGCATGGTGTCGGTTTTTGAAAACTCTAGCAAAATCAAAAACTTATAAAGGATGTCCTTTTGCAAATTTATCTGCTCAGTCTTCTGGAGAATTTGATCTTGAAATTAGTGAAACAATGAATCTACTAAAGGAGAAGTTCATAAATTTTTTGGAAAATTCTGATCTTACATTAAATAAAAAAGATTCGGAAAGAAAAGCTAGATCGATTCTTGTGTTGTATCAGGGTTGCATTCAAATGTGGAAACTGACGGGGGATGTAAATTACTTCGATCAGTTTAAAGAACAGTTACTTGTTTGAGGTGGGTATGTTACAAAGAGTTTTTCAAATCATCTGTTTGCTAATTTTTATTTTAGGGATTTCTTGCCAGGTGACATCACACCAGGTAAAACTTTATCCTGTAAAAGAAGCGAGTGAACTTGGTATTTCCTTAAAACCTAAAAATTTAGTGGAAATTCAAGTGGTGAAAGTTGCGGATTGGGAAGCATCACTTTCTGGTTTGTTGGACTTAGATGATCCTAAGGCAAAACTTGCTGGCTTAAAGGATAGGATGGAACCTATCTCCATTTACTTTTATCTGATCAAACATCCAAATTTCGGAACCTTTCTGATAGATTCTGGAATCGGCGAGAGTTTTACCAAAAGTCCAGATGGATTTCTTGTTAACTCTGTTCTAGCATCTCAAATGCATTTGGATCAATTGAAAATATACGAAACAACAAAATCCTATTTGTCAAAAAATAAAATAAACTTGAAGGGAGTGTTTTTTACTCATTTGCATTTTGACCATGTACTCGGAGCACATGAAATCGATCGATCAGTTCCTTTTTATGTAGGCCCCGGAGAGGTTACAAGTAAACAGTTCATCAATTTATTTGTCCAAGGTTCCACCGATCGTTTGTTAGGAGAAAATCCAAATCTATTCCAACTTGATTTTGGCAAAGATAAAACTCAAATTTCGGTATTAGATTTTTTTGGCGATCAGAGTTTCTATGTTTTCTCAGTTCCAGGACATACACCAGGTAGTTTGGCATTTTTTATTCCGGGGAAACCAAATTCTCATTTGATTTTAGGAGATTCCAGTCATACTCGTTGGGGTTGGCTGGAAGGAGTCACCCCTGGTTCCTTTACGACCGATAGAAATCTCAATCGTGAAAGTTTGAATTTTTTGAAGAAATTGGAAGAACTAAACAAACCTAGATTTGTTTACCCAGGGCACCAGGAAAGAATTTCTAATTTAGAAAAGTAATGAGTCGTTCGTTCTAAAGTTTTATGTGAGGGTTTCTCTAGAGAAACCCTGGCGCATTGTATTTTCTGTATAGGTTTTTCCTTCTACAAAGAGATATAAATAATCAGGACCTCCAGCTTTTGCCCCTGTTCCAGATAGTTTTCCTCCACCAAATGGTTGTCTGTTGACTACAGCTCCTGTAATCCCTCGGTTGATGTATAAATTCCCGGCATCTATATTCGATTTAGCCTCTAACACATGTTTGGGATTTCTGGAAATGACACCGCAGGTGAGTGCATAATCCGATTGATTTGTTAGTTGGATTCCTTCGGAGAAACTAGAAATCTTTCGCATGGATAGTATCGGTCCAAACATTTCTGAATTCCACATATCAGAGTTGTTTGGAGGTTCGTATAGACTGGGAGAGATATAAAATCCGAGATCGGGAACCGGGCAAGTTTTACCAACTAAAAAGTTGGCGTTTTCTTTTTGTATCTTTTGAAGCCTCAAATAACTTTCTTCATTGATAACTGGGCCGATTCGATTGCTAAAATCTAATGGAGAACCTATCAGTAAACCATCCATTGCCGCTATTAACCGATCTTTTAGTTTTAGATAACATTCAGAATGTACATATAACCTAGACAAAGCACTACATTTTTGACCTTGGAATCCAAAGGCAGAGGATAAGATTGCTTGGATTGCCACGTCTAAATCGGCATCAGCATCCACGATCATTGCATTTTTTCCACCTAACTCACAGATGACTTTTTTGATGATGGATTGGTTTGGAGAAACAATGGAAGCTTTACGAAGAATGGAGAGGCCAACATCTCTGGAACCGGTGAAATTGATTACAGAAACTTCTGGATGAGTTACGATAGCCTCGCCAATTTCGGAACCTAGTCCTGGTAGAAAGTGGAATATTTCTCTCGGAATACCAGCTTCCCAAAAACACTTTGTGATCTCATAAGCCGTTGCTGATGTTTCTTCCGCTGGTTTTGCTACGACAATGTTTCCTGAAACTAGGGGGCCTGCGCACATCCCTGTGAAAATAGCCATGGGAAAGTTCCAAGGGGATATACATCCAACGATGCCTTTGGGATGATAGGAATAAAAATTATCTTCGCCGAGTAGAATCGTTTTTTGAGGAGACAGTTTTTCCTTTGCAATCATTGCATAATAGCGACAAAAGTCAACAGCCTCAGCAAATTCTACTTCTGCTTCTGTAACCTGTTTTCCTGTTTCCCAAATACAGACAGAAATGATGAAATCTTTTTTACTCACTAAATTGTCTGCTACTCGAATGAGTAAGTTGCTACGTTCTTCTTGTGAAACTTGTTTCCATTCAAACCAGGATTTTTTTGAAACTTTGACCACCTCTTCTAAATCATTCGGTTTTGCTAAAGATACTTTCGTAACGACTAAATCGGGTGACCAAGGATTTTTATGGAAAAAAGAGTTTGGTGATATTTTTTCTTTCGTTCCAATCGAAATTGGAATTTCAAATGGAAAGGATTTTGGCAATGAATCTAATGCCGAGTGCATTGCTGATCTTTCTTTCTCTAATGAAAAATCTCGAATTGTTTCATTTTTAAATTCCATTTAGGTTTTCCTCATTTGGATTTTTTACCATAGAGTGAATACTTTTTCCGAGACTCATTTGATATAAAAATCCTTGATTGGATGTATTTTCTAATAATCTTCTGATTAAGTAAGCCATACCAGGTAAGAGTAATCCAACGGGGGAATATTCTCTTACAATTTGACCCATAGATTCTAAGTTGCATTTATATTTCTCTGCCATTCCGTATAACATCTGCAATTCGAAGTCTGATATTGACTTTCTTTTGGTATGAAATAAAACGAAAGCAAGGGATCTTAAGTTATGTGTTCCGAATGCTGCTCTAAGGTAAGGATAGGAATCCAAAAGATATAAAGTATTTTCTTCGAATTGTATGTCGGTTTCTTGTTTGGAATCAAAAACCGGCGTGATCCATCCACGTTCTTCCGATTTGATCCGTTCGTATTCTAAATATGCACCTTTCACAAGGCGAATGGTAATCGGGACTCCTCTTTTTTTTGCATATTCTTTCCAGATTTTTAAATCATCGTTCGATGTTTTTAAATAAGACTGGATTACTATACCAAAATGCGGATAAGATTTAAATTCATCTTCCCTGAACAGCTCTTTGGCAGTTTCTGATATAATCGATTTTAGATCATATTGTTCCATATCCAAGTTGATTCCGATCCCTTTTTCCATTGCCAACCTTAAGATGGGGCGGAGTGCTTCTTTTAAATATTGGATACTCTTTTCTTCTGCTTCAGGATAAAGTTTGGTTTCTATACCGGAACATTTGATCGAGATATTGGTTCTAAGTTTTGGATTTATATTGGTTTCTACTTCTGATAACTCTTCGATCAGCTGGAAGTATTGTTTTTGGTATTTTTTTGCTTCCAAAGGAGATAAAGCAATTTCGCCTAAAATATCATAAGTGCGTGGTCGTTTGAATGTATCTTCTTTCTTTAAATGATTTGGCGAATCGGTTAAAATGAATGACTTAGCAAAAAATTTAACAAATAGAAGTATGATGTACGAAGCTAAGGTACTTAAGAATAACAAACGAATCAATCGATGAAACAATGTTTTTAGGAAATGAGGTATTTCTGTATCTTCATCAAATATATAAATCTTGAAATACTCATAAATCTTATTTGTCTCGATGGAGGGAAGAACATCAATGAACTTAAATATCTGTAATTTCAGTTTGGGATAACGAAAACCAAATCTAAATGTTATGGAGCTTATGAAAAATAGGAAACGCTTGTACAGTGAACCATTAGTTGAATCTATTGTTTTTGCAATTTTGAGGATTTCTTCGTCTTGCAATTGTTTTGTAAACATAATGTAACAACTAAAATTGGTTTTAAATCCTGAATTCTTTCCGGAAATAAGAATACAAAATATGAAAGGAGTTGTAAACAAAATCTTAGATGTTTTTATTTCCCAATGGGCAATTTAACAGATTTATTTATCGAAAAGGAATCTAAGTTCGGAGCCTTCAATTATTCGCCTTTACCAGTGGTTTTATCAAAAGGAGAAGGAATTTATCTTTGGGATGTAGAAGGAAAAAAGTATTTTGATTTTCTTTCTGCCTACAGTGCTGTGAATCAAGGTCACTGCCATCCCAAAATCGTAGATGTTTTCCAAAAACAAGCATCAATACTTACGCTAACATCACGTGCTTTTTATAACGACAAACTTCCGTTATTTACTGAGTTTATGACCAAAACATTTGGATATGACCGAGTTTTGCCTATGAATACAGGAGTCGAAGCAGGGGAAACAGCAATAAAGTTAGCTCGAAAATGGGGTTATCAAAAGAAAAAAATCCCGGAGAACCAAGCAAAAATTATTTTCTGTGAAGGAAATTTTTGGGGAAGAACTATTGCTGCCATTTCATCTTCTACAGATCCCAAAAGTAAAAATGATTTTGGTCCTTTTCTTCCTGGATATAAAATCATTCCTTATAATGATTTAAAAGCCTTGGATGCGGCTACCTCTGATCCAGATGTTGCTGCCTTTATGGTTGAAGCGATACAAGGAGAAGCAGGAGTTATCGTTCCTGATGAAAACTATTTAAGTGAAGTAAAAAAAATCTGTGAAAAACATAATGTTCTACTCATTGTTGATGAAATCCAAACGGGACTAGGCAGAACGGGAGAACTAGTTTGTTCTGACTACTCTCAGGTAAAACCAGATTTATTACTTCTTGGTAAAGCCCTGTCAGCAGGAATGATGCCAATATCATGTGTGTTAGGTTCTGATGATGTTCTTCTGTTGCTACAGCCGGGTGAACATGGGTCCACTTTTGGCGGAAATCCACTTGCTTGTGAAGTCGCTATTGTTTCTGTAAAAACTATTATTGATGAGAAGCTGTCGGAGAATGCAAAAAAAATGGGGATGCTGTTTCGAGAAACTATCAAGTCTTGGAACCATCCTCTAGTCCATTCCATTCGGGGGAAAGGTTTACTCAACGCAATTCAATTTGTGGATACAGTCGATGCTAAAAAATTTTGTTTAGGATTGATGAAACTTGGGATTTTAGCAAAAGAAACACATCAAAATACGGTTCGTTTTGCTCCTCCACTTGTGATTCAGGAAAACGAAATGAAAGAAGCATTGGAAATTATCAAAACAAATATTGGTTTGTTTCTCTAGTTTTTCTGATCTAAAGCCTTTAAAAAAAAGAAAGAGAATGAGGTTATGAGTTTTGGTAATTCCAGTAAGGTCATTGCATTGAATCCTGTGTCTCCATGAGAGATCAGTGTGGTAATACAAAGTTTACTTTCTACTCCTTGATGAATCAGTTTATTGTGCAATAGGGAAGACTCATTGGCAGGAACTACATCATCTTTTAAACCATGGATTAGTAAAATTGGAAGTTTTAAAGTTTCGATATGGTTTGTCACCGACAAGGCAGTGAGTAGTTCTCTGTTTTTTCCTCCTTTTTTTAGAATCACATTCCAATGTCTTATTCTAAATTCTGGATCATTCTTTAACTGATCAAAAAACAAACGATCGACCTGTTTCATTTTTTGATAATGAGGTTTTAAATATAAATCTTTTGATTTATAATAATTATCTAAGGTTGTCAGTTTGATTGCTTTGAAGAGGCTTTCGTTTTTTCCAATAGAAATGGGAAGAAAGTTGAGTAAAAGGATCATCCTCCCATATTCATCTAAGTTCTGGTTTGCAAATAAATTTTCAATGATGTCTTCTACGTTTGCATAGGCACCAATGGCACAAATACAATTGATCCTTTCTGCGATCTGTTTGTCACTTGCAGCAATGAGGCTAAGTGAACCCGAAAACGAAGGAGAAAAAATAGAAACTTTCCCTGCGGTGCAAATTTCCTTTTGGTTGGAGATAAATAAAATTGAATCCTTAATATCTTCTATATTTCTAAGGGAGATTTTATAATCACAAATTTCCTCATAAAAGGGACTCACAACCGTAAATCCAATTTTTTGAAGGCTTTTGTTTACAATAATAAATCTTGGATCTCTGTTTCCTAAGGGAGCCAAACCATTGATCGTAACAATTGTCCCTAGAGATTTCGATTTTGGAAGATAACAATCGGCTCGCAAAACACCGTTACGAATGGGAATGAGTATTTCTTTGGTATCGGGAAGAGACTCGTCTTGGCTCTGTAGTCCGAGTATAAATTGAATCGATTTGAACCAGGCGGTTAATTTATTCATAAGTTGGATTGACCGCAAAAAGCAGAATTTATCACAAAATTCAAAAATCTATTTTAAAATCAATCGAAATCAATTTTTTGAGAGTGGTCCATTAGAACTTAGGAATAGAAGGTCTGAGTCAAGAGTTTTTAGTTTTTAATTTCTTTTTCATGGAATTGAAATCTAAATTTAACAGGGTTATGATGATAAGTTTTACTTTACAATCGAAATGATCTCATCTAAAACTTGTCAGAAATGCCTTTCTTTCGACTAACATTGTTGTTTTTTTTATTTGGAATTCATTCTCTTTCTGCACTTCCCACCCAATCTCGGTTTATAACTTTTTTAAAAACGGGAACTGGAGAATATCCTATTGGACTCCATATGGAAATCCTTACTCTAACGCCTGATAATCAGTTAAATTTTGAGGCAGTGCGAAAATCAAATCTCTTTTCTGAAAGTAAGTCTTTATCTCCCAATTTCGGATTCACAAAGAATGTGTATTGGGTTCGTTTCGAACTTCAAAATGAATCTAACGAAAGAGATTGGTACATTCATGTTTCTTATCCATTATTAGATAAAATTGAATTTTATGAGATGAAAGAAAAAACTTGGAAACAGGTCGTTACGGGAGATTCCTATGTTTTTTCAGAGAGACCCTTGGAAGAAAAGAGCTTTATCTTTCCTGTGAAACTCCAACCCAAAAAAAATAATACATATTACTTTCGGTTTGAGAGTGAGGGAACGGTTCAATTTCCTATTACCGTATATTCGCATGTACGATTTTTAAAACTAAAAGAAAAAGAAAATTTATCTCTTGGAATTTATTACGGAATTTTATTCGTTCTCGTAATTTATAATTTAATTCTTTTATTTATGCTAAGGGATTTCGGTTATTTATATTATCTTTTATACATTAGTTTGTATGGTTTATCTCAATCAGTTCTGAACGGACTAGCATTCCAAATATTTTGGCCAAATTCGCCACATTGGGCAAATATCAGTTTGCCATTTGTGGGTGGTTTTTCATTATTTTGGGGACTTCAGTTCACTAGAAGTTTTTTAAATACAAAGAAAAATACTCCAACTTGGGATAAAATCATATATGTATTAATGGGATTGATGTTGTTTTTGATGTTATCATCTTTTCTTTTTTCCTATTATGTAAATATATATTTATTAGCGTCTCTTGTGATTTCATTTGCAATTTCTGTTTTTCTTGTTGCCGTTGTTTGTTGGGACAAAGGATACAAACCAGCTCGTTATTTTCTAATAGCTTGGGTCGCTCTTCTCTTTGGTGTAGGAATTTATTCTTTGAAAGGTTTTGGGATTTTACCTGCAAATATATTCACTGAATACGGATTACAGGCAGGTTCTGCCATTGAGATGTGTTTACTATCTTTAGGGCTTGCGTATAAAATCAAACTTGCTAATTCGGAAAAGAATAAAGCAGAAAGGAGAATGGTTTCCTATAAAGTCAAACTTCAGGATGCAAAATTAATTTCTTCTCGTTTGGAAGTTGAGTTGTTAAAAAACAATATCCATCCTCATTTTTTATTAAACTCCATCAATGCAACCATCATTTGGTTGGATGAAGATCCTGAAACGGCAAAACAATTATTAACTGCCTTATCTGACGAATTAAGAGCCATTTTAAAATTAACCAATAAAAAAACAATTTCCGTTAGCGAAGAAGTAAACATTTGTAAACGTTATTTGGAGATTATGAGTTTGCGAAAAGAGTCAAAGTTTGAGTTTAAAACTGAAGGTGTTAGTCCTAAGGATATGATTCCTCCTATTGTTCTTTTGACTTTGGTGGAAAACGGAGTTACTCATGGTTACCAAGGAAAAAATTCTGGAGTTTTTACTTTAAAGAAGAAAAAAGAAAAAAATAAGACCAAATATATTTTGTTTAATGATGGCCTTCCCACCACAAAATCAGATTCTCTAGGTACAGGAATCAAATATATCAAATCACGACTTCAAGAGGCATTTCCTAATAAATGGGACTTCCATTCGAAAGTGGTCACTGGCGGTTGGGAGAATACCATTACACTCACTGAGTGATTTTTTATGTTACTCACGAAACTAAGGTGCAGTTCGCACCTTTTTTTTTGCACTTTGATCGAAGATCATTATCCTACCCGCAAGGATTTAGGTGATGAAAACAAAAAAAATATTTTTAACTTATCTCGTGTTATCTGCAAATATCAGTTTTGCAGAACCAATTCTCAAAAAAGAAGACAAACCGCTTGTCACTCAGACCCAAGAGGATACTGCAAAAGCCAATGCAGAACTGGAGAAATACTATGCAAAACTAAAATACCCGCCAGGTTTTTATGAAGGAGCATTTCTAATCAGTTTTATGGGAGGGGGAACCCTTGCTCCTAGTGGTTCTTTCATTAGTCATGAAAAAAACTATGATAGCACATTACAATATAAGGTTGTAAGAAAAGAAGTGAGCCAGGACTATTATCCACAAAGTTCGATTCGAAATGATGAGGCCGGATTATATTTCAAACCAACTTATACTCCAGGTGTTGCCTCGCAGTTTGATTTTGAATATGGATGGAAAGAAAAAATTGGACTCGGGTTTACAGTGATGCAAAACTCTATGAAAGCCAAAAGGCAAGATGTGATTCCTGGACTTTCCTATTACAAGGAGTATGTGGATCCTGTTCCAAGGGAACGTACAATTTATCGAGGTAACTCCATGAGTTTTCTTGCCACTTACCATCCGATTCCAAAGAATTTTTTTGATCCGTATCTTGTTGCTAGAGCAGGTGTTGTTTCTTTTACGGGTGAAGCGCATTCGGGAACAACACATGACAGATTTGTTTATAGCAATCAGATCACTAGTGGTATTGGGAGTATCGTTGGTGTAGGTGCAGGTCTTAATATATATTTAGGTCGTTATTTTGGGATTAAGGCTGAAGTGGATTATTATCGAGAATTTTTAAAAGCGGATCAATTTTCAATGCGTACTTTGAATTCCTACCAAGCTATGGTTGGAGTTTTTGTGAATTTATCGAATGTACAGTATAGGCTTGAACAATACTAAAGGATAGGTCTGATTTTTGAGAATTTTAATCGTAGAGGATGAAGTTGTGGCGGCAAGAGGGTTGGAACGAATGTTACGAGAACTTCTTGGGTCTAAAATTTCTTCTCTGCGAATTGAAAAAAGTCTGATTGGTTCGCAATGTTTTATTGCCGAAAATGAAATTGATTTATTATTTTTGGATTTGAATTTAGATGGTGATATCGGTTTTGATTTGTTAAAAGAAACATCTGCTGCTTCCTTTTTGACAATCATCACATCAGGAAATACTGCGGAAGCAATCAGAGCTTTTGATTATGGCGTTCTGGATTTTGTTCCAAAACCAATTACGAAAGACAGAATTTTGAAAGCAATTCAGAAGTTCCAAACAAATCACTTAGGAATTAAAACAAAGTACCTTGGAATCAAACAAGACAACGACTTGAGTTTAATTGCAACCAAGGATGTTTTGTATGTCCAATCCTTCGATAAACGAGTGAAGGTGTTTAAAAAAAATGGAGACATGTTTGTACATAACAAAAGTTTAGATTCTATTTTAAGAATACTTCCCGCTTATTTTTTTAGGATTCACCGCTCCTACGTAGTGAATACCAAGCAGATTCATAAAATCAAGACTTCTGCTGGTGGATTTTATGAAGTTGAGCTGATCAATGGAATGAAACTGAAAATGGGAAGAGGTTATTATAAAGAATTAAAATCCAAATTATAAATTAGAAAGTTTGAAACACAGTCTTAATTGATCAAAATTTTTTAAGACTGTGTTGATTGCCAAACGATTTTAGTAAGGTTTTTCTGTCTTAGTCTCCACCTTCTACAAAGAAAATCATCGACCAAGCTTTGTTCTTTTTAGAAAATCCAACCCTGTGTGCAAGAGGGCTTCGTAAATATTGTTCGCAAATGTATCCTACTTGTCCGTCAGAAATACATACTTTTTTAAAGTTACAAGGTTCTTTGGTGTTTGGGTTCGATTCAGTTCCATCGTATTCATTTTTTACAAATTCCCAGCTAAGTTGCGTTAGTATTTTTCCTTTAATTGAAGGTTTGTCTCTAACATTGACAACACTTCCGATAATGAGTGAATGAGTATACTGATCAATAGAATCAGGTGTTTTGCTAAATAAAAAAGGTGCAGACCAAATTTGATCATTCAAGGCAAACCCTAGATTGATGGTTTGTGAAAGTTCGTTCCAGAATTCCGGATTTTTGGGATTTTTGTCAAGTTTCCAATATTTTAAAAAATTAGATTTGCCCATTCCCTCTTCTGAAAACGAAAAAGAGATTTTTGGATCAATGACAGATTCAATGAACTTTATATTTTTTTCCTGAACTGCTTTTTCTAGTTTTTGTTTAAAGGAAAAAAAATCTTTATCTTCTCTAGAATTATCCACTGGTTTCAAAAGGACCGGTGTAAACGGTTCGCAGGGCAAAACTGGTGAATGATAAATTGTTAGAAGAAAGAATATAATTGCGATTTGTTTTTTCATTAGGTTACTTCTATCCTATTTCTAAGTTTGGGTAGAAGTAATCTAATGGACTCCTAAGCAAATGGTCAAACGAATTTAGGGAATTGTTTTGAAAACTAGGATAGGTGCTAGTAAAAAAATTCATGACAAATTTTGATTTTCGTTTGTGCAGTTTGTACTGTAAATAGATCCTGATTTTCCAAAGGGACCTATTGATAAATGAGACAAGAACGAAGTTTTTATTTTTGGAGACACTTCATTTTGGGTTTTGGAATCATAATCCTTTTTTGGGGGTGCTTTCATTCTCCCTTGAATTCTACTTGTGACCCAAATTCTTCCTCTTACAACCAAACACTGGTCATTCTACTTGGTACGGGAAGTAATGCTGATTTTTGCGGAAACAAAATCCAAAACCCTTTTAAGAAAATCAAAACTCCTCGTTTTTTACTTGTAACCAATGTTGGTTTGAACACGGCTACAAGTAGTATTAATGTCTTTCGGATAGAGTCTATTACCGGAGAGATAACACAGGTTTCGGGGTCCCCATTCCAAATGACAGATAGACCTCGACATACTGTTAGCAACGAATCGGGAACCACTGTTTATGTAGCAAACATTGGGAATACTTCCATATCTATTTTAAATTTAGATCCTGAGACAGGAGCTTTATCGGTAAAACATCCAAATGTTTCTGTTTCAACTACTCCTTATTCCTTGGCTATGGATCCGGGTGGAAAATTTTTATATGCAAGTTCAGAGACAACCCAAGCAATCCATCGTTTTGCTATCGACCAGTCTGGAAATCTTTCTTCCTTACTTCCGAGTACAACAACAAATAATCCAAATTCAGGTGCCGTAGGTAGACTCTCCGTTGATTCTATGGGGAGGCATTTGTATGCGGGTCTAACTAGCGCTTCTGGATATTCGGGAGGAATTCAAACATTTGCCATGAATCCAAATACTGGAGAGTTAACTCCTGTTAGTGTGATTCAGACCGGGCAGAATAATTTATCGGTAGCTATCACTCCTGATGGGCAATATGTCTATGGAGCAAATTATTTTTCAAATAATGTATTTTCTTTGGTTCGAGATTTAAATAATGGCATACTTACCATCTATTCCAATCACTCTACTGGTATTGCGCCAGGTTTTACAATGACTGATTCATTGAATCGATTTGTTTTTGTGGCCAATAGTGGCACTGGTCAGGGGACAATTTCTGCATATTCTATTCAGTCGAGTAATGGTGAGTTAACTTCCGTTATTGGTTCTCCATTCCCATCAGGTTTAAGCCCCATTGGTCTTAGTTCTGATCCTCTTGGAAAATTTTTATATTCTTCGAATACTGAAGGCGGAAATGTTTCGGGATACACGATTGGTTTTGATGGGAGTCTTGCACCCATTTCTGGGTTTCCTGTTACTGCGGGAATCAATCCATTTTCAATTGAATTGGTATCTTATTAAAAATGGATTTTTACATTCTTTGGAAGAGGAAAATCTAAAAAAATATTTAGAAACTACTTAGATCCGTATAAGAAAAACCACCCATGGGACGATTGTTTACTTGGGTGATTCTTCCCCCAAAGTATAAAATATTTTTGAAGGCAAAAGATCGGTAAACATCTCCTTCTGAAGGAAAGTTATTATCTAGAATTTTTTTATTTAAAAAATCATAAAACACAAAACCTGGTTTTGGTGCTCCGTTGATAGTAGTAAAATAACCTCCCACAATACCTTTTCCATTCTCTCCTATCGCTATGGTAGCAATGTCGCTGTCAGTCGAAAGCAATTGGTGTGTATAAGCACCGGTTGTTCCATCAAAGGAACTAAACCTAGAAGTTGTTTGTCCACCAATATTAATAAAACTACCACCGATAAAAAATTGATTCTGATAGGTGGCAATGGAGTTAACATTCGCATTGGGAAAAAGGGTAGAGGATGGAAAAAGTAAATTGTTTCCGTTTGTTGGATCTAATGATGAAATGAAATCTGTTCCCGCTGCTCCAATATTGTTAAAGTCTCCTGCAACAAATATTTTGTCGTCTTTCGCAATGATGGAATAAACTTCGCTATCTGCTGTGGGATTCCAGCTGTCTACTGTGCCATTGGTCAGTGCCAAACGAGCAATGTAGGCGCGAGCACTTCCCGCCACATTTGTAAAACTTCCTCCGACATAAATATATTGGTTATCAGTAGTAATGGTTTCAACATTGGAATCGAATGTGGGGGCAGGACCTTCCAGGGAAAGTGTATTTAGGTTTAAAATAAAGAAATTAGTGCGCGACTGATTCAGAACAGAAGTGAATAGTCCACCTCCATACATTAGATTGTCTCGAACATGTAAATAGCGTATGGAACCTGTGAATTGGGGATTAAACTCGGTGGCTTTTCCTGTGGTCAGATCAATGGAGCCAAATCCACTGCGTTCGACAACATTTACGCTTGAGAAACTCCCTGGAACTAACACCTTACTTCCGTCAGAGGAAAAGGCAATTTTTCCATTGGGGTAAGAGAATGATGAAGAAAATTTTGGATCCCAATCGGATAATTCTCCGTTAGTTGGGTCTACAGAAAACCCATGTCGTCTTGGTTTGCCAAACACTGAAGTAAAGTTTCCAAGGATATAAATTTTACCACCAAACTCAGCAATAGAAGCTATCGAGTCGCTTGCAATTAGTTGTAAATCTTCGTTACCAATACTTCCATTGATATCCACAGCGGCAAAATAATTTCTCGTAGTGGCACCTAATAAATTAAAACTTCCGATTAGATATACTTTTGTTCCTACTGTTATAATATCATTTACTAAATTGTTTGGCGCGGGATTCCACGCTGTCATGTTGCCATCCATTTCGAACGACCTTGCATTTGCAGGAGAAACCGCAGTAAAACTCCCTCCGGCATAAATAACTTTATTATTTGATGCGTCTTTTCCCATTGCAATAGTGCGAATGGCTCCAGCACTTATATTTGGTGAAAAACTTAAATCTGGTGTACCTGTATCATAAGAGATTTTTGAAAGTCTACCAATTCCGCTTCCATTAATACTTGTGAACTGGCCAGCCACAAACAACCCGTCAGTATCGGCAGCGATTGCCTCTACTGTCGCATCTGCATTGGCAACCCAAGTTGTATCTAAAACGCCTGAATAGCGATTCACTGCTGCTAAATAACCGCGAGGGGAACCATTCCAAGTAGAAAAACTTCCGGCAATATAGATTTTTTCACCAGCTAACAATAAGTCGCGAATATCCGCTCCACCAGTTCCTGTTCCTACATCAAAATTTGTATCTAATTTACAATTGGAATTTATATGAACTAAACTTTGTTTGGCGACTCCTTGGATATGGGTGAAATTTCCCGCTAGATAAAAGCCGCCTCTTTCATCGGAAATGGCAACGTTGCTATTGGATAGAAGATCTAGATAGGGACAACTGCTCGAATCAACGAGTGATCCGTTGCTTGTATTTAAAATGGCGGCCCCACCGGTATTGGGTCCAAGGAAGGAGAAAGTCCCACCTAAATAAAGTTTGTTATCATGGATTGCCATTCCCATGATTTGGACAAGCGAGGGTATTTCGCTATGCGCTCCCCAAATGGGAATTGCGGGTTTGGGAAATCCTGGCAAACAAGAGGGAGAGCTATCGCTAATGAGATACCGAATGATTGAGGCTGTGAAATAAGATTCGGATTTTGGATCGCACTGGTTGGTAAGTTCAGGGGGTTTGCATAAAGTTATCGAGTAAAAAAAAAGCATTAGAAAGGAAAATCGGATCAGTCGTTTCATCACTTGGAACCTAACATAGGATACTGAAAGGCCCTGGTCCATTGACAACTTTTATTTTGGATTCAGAGAGAACGGATCTATTATTGGAACCGAATGGTGATATTCGGGTTTCCCGCAATGAGTTGTATATAGTAACCCTTTATGACTTGCGGTTGGGTTCTATAAATCCCAGTTAAGTCCGAATTCCATAGTTCGTATTTTTGCATTGTGGAACTTGTCGTGATCGGAGTTCTATCATAAGTATAACTCGGTGATGTTTCACAAGAGTCACTCGTGAACCATAAAACTTCCGTTCCAGCTTCTTTTTCGATAAAAAAGGAATGGTTCGAAACTGGATTAGTGGAATAAGCATGAGGTGTTGTTCCTTCGGGTGAAAATTTAAACCACTTCTTACTAGATAAACTTAAATCTATTGTATAGGTTTCTCCTTTCTTCAAAATTAAAGAAGGAAATTTGCAAGAGTTTGAATAGTATTCATTGAAAACATTGATTACGAATAACTGGACTAAGGGATCGGGCTTCTCTTCTATGGGAGGTTTTTTGCCACAGGAAAGGATAGAAACTAACACAGTCAGTAAAACTAGAGTTTGGAATAATTTCATAAAAGGTAACTCGTTGGATCTAGTCGAATGAAATGGCATCAGTTTTGTCTAACCGTAACATTGGTTTGGTTTGGGGAATTTAATTCTAGTCTGTATCGATTTGTCTCGGCAAATCGGAAAGAATCTTTTCCGATTTTGAATTTTAGTTCTGTGGGTGTTTCGGAGTCGGGTGTGAGTCCATTCCGTGAAGGTGAGGAAAAATTTTTACAAGATGTCCATGAAATCAAACTGATCGAAGCGGCACTATCTTTGGTAATCGTAAAATAATAGTCTCTTGTTTCTTCTGGGGGAGTTAGGTTTCCTTTTTGTGAAAATTGAAACCAAGAAATTTTGTCTTTTTCTACAGAGATTGGATAATCGATCCCTTTTTCAACTACCAAATCAACACCAGGGCAGTTATTAACCAGGCCCGGCAAAACACCGATTGCAAAACTAATGATAAAGCCGTTTTGGAATTCTTCGGTAGTGTTTTTATCATCACAATGCAAAATACTGAAAAGTATCAATAGGCAGATACAGAAACGTTTCGAAAGAATCATTTGCTTTTGAAATAAATCTAAAACTAAGTTTTGGGATAACTTCACGGAATAGTGATAAAGGAAACTGAATTGATTGTCATCCACAAAACTTCTGTTTATTTATGGAGAACACATACCACGGGTAGGGTAATGAGGTGTTTTGTATGGAATTTGGGATTCTGGTAAAAAGGGGTCTTCCTGCTTTGAAACCTAAAAATCGAATTCCCTTTCTATTTTAAGGAAAATAGGAGCAACGGTTAATTTCGATTCACTGATTTAGGAAATTTCTTTCGTTTGACAATTTATAGATCGATGAAAACTCTCATTTCCAGAAGAGATCTCTTAACTTGAAGCCCCACCAATCCCTAACTTCCATTTGGCTTACTTTCTGCATTCATCTTCTATTTTTCTCTTGTAAACTCGCAAGTCTAGAAAATGGCTGCGATCCCGATTCGGAATCTTTCAAAGATTTTTATCTAGCACGGATTCTTGTGGATGATGATCGGGAGTATTGCGGTTCTGTGGCTCCCAACCGATCCATTTGCGAAATGGATCCCCTTGCCATCATTCAACCTAGACGTTGGAAGTATGTTTCTGCAGAAATGAAAAAACAGGCGGCACTCGGTTCCTCTGGTACTAGTTTTACAACCTTTACTCCTGCCTATACTGGTACTGCGAAGTGGCTCGGTGGTGTACTTGCAAACAACGGAAACATTTATTCCATACCATACAACCAATCTGAAATTCTTGTCATTCATCCGAGTACAAATACTGCTTCTGGTTTTTCTTCTGGACTGACCGGTACTGCTCTTTGGGAAGGGGGAGTGCTTGCACAAAACGGAAAAATTTATGCCATTCCAAGAGATTCAGATAAAATTTTAGTTATCAATCCAGAAACAAATGAGAGTTATACGATCCTAGCTCCCGAAACAGGGCTTGGAAAGTGGAGGGGAGGAGTGCTTGCCCCGAACGGTTTGATTTATGGAATTCCTATGGGTTCTAGTAAAATCCTTGTGATTGATCCTAAAACAGATACAACTCGCACCATTACCTCTCCTTTGGCTGAGTCCAATATGTGGGAAGGAGGGGTTCTTGCCCCAAATGGAAAAATCTATGCTTTCCCAGTTTTATCCAATTATATATTTGTAATGGACCCATACTCAGAAAGGAGTTATGTGCTCCCTTATCCTAAAGCATTCAATTCTACAAATAAGTGGAGACATGGTGTTTTGGCACCTAACGGAAAAATTTTTGCGATTGCATCGGACGAATCTGATTTTTTAATCATTGATCCCGTGAATGATTCCATGAATTTGTTGCCTTCTGTTGTTGCCGGATTAGCAAAATGGAGAGGTGGTATTTTGGCTGCTGATGGAAAAATTTATGCTATTCCTGCAGACAATAGTAATTACATAGTTCTTGATCCCGACTCTTTAACGATGACCGCACACGATACGGGATTTGGAACTGGAAATAAATGGGGAGACGCAGTCTATGCACCTAACGGGAATATATATTCTATTCCCCACACAAATGACCAAGTTTTAGTCATTCATCCTGGAGCTAACGGAAAGATTTGTGAACCTTTATTACGAAGTAGTTACTGGAATGTATATTAATAAAAACTGAAATTTGAATCTTTCTAAAATACTATTGACATCATTTGATTTTCCTAGTACAAATTGAGGATGCGATGGAAGGCATCTGAGTTTTGGAAAAATGCATCCCCTACGGAACTATTAGATTTCTTTCAGTCCATTGAAAAAGGAGAGGATCTAAAATCTTTAGCCGATCACATGTTAGCGGAAGATGAGTTTTGTGATTTGGTCTTCGAGTATTTATGGTTACTAAGATCAGAGGAAGGTTCTAAACATTTTCTGAACGACGACAATCTAACTCCAGAACTTTTGATGAAGTTTATTTATTTTGGATATGGAAAACAGTTTTTAACCGGTAATTTTGACTCCAATTCTTATTTTTTACAAGTCCGGACTTTGTTTGGTTCTGCACAGAGTTTACGAATTTTATCTTTAGCGGAAGAAATGGATAGAGATCCCACTTTAAAGATCCATCTTTTGTCTAATTTGGATCCTCAGACCTGGGAAGCCTACTTTGATTTATTAGAAGAGAAGAATATGACAATGCAGACTCTTCTCGGTATATTTTCAAACCTTCGAGAGAACGAAATTCGTAAAATTTTACTCAATAGCCATACTCTTTATTATTATCTTAGGATGATGATGGTTTCTGGAATCAAACAGTCCGCTGAACAAACGGAAAAAGAAACCGAAAATAGAATTCGTTTAGAATCTATTTTAGAATCCATTCGTATCTGGGAAACCTTTTGTCAAAACTTGGGAGAAAGATTTAATTTTAAATTAGAAGCAGAACTTTCTCCGAACAAAAGAAACCCTGATAGGTTATCTCTTGTTTTGCGGGAGTTAACTAAAATTCCTTCTTTAGATAGGGAGGATGTTTTGGTTTATATGAAAGCCAATGGTGCCGTTTTGGATGTTTGGGAAGAAACCACAATCCTATCGGCACTTGGAAATTTTGATAGAGTCGGCACTTATTTCTAGTTTTGAATATTCCAAAAAGGTTTTAAGGTTTTACAGGTAAACGACCTAATTCCGATATCAAAGTTCCAAACTAAAACCAATATTAATTTGGCGAAATGGTCCTGGTTGGATTCCTGTTGGCAGTCTCCCTGAAACATATTGTTTGTCTTGGATGTTCTTTGCGTTGATGAATACGGACCATCTGTCTGGAGATCTATAACCGAGACTGGTATTCCATAATTCTACTTTGGGTATAATTCCTTTGTTTCCATCTTCTGATTCATCTCTCGTATTCAGTAAGTCCGAATATTGTTTTCCTATATATTGGTATTCCAATCTTCCATAATATCCATTAGGAGAGGAAACACTCGCAGCAAGAGTGATGGTTTCTTTTGGTACATAAGGTAAGTAGTTACCAGTTGTGTCTGTGGAAATGTATTGGTAGTTATTCACTGTATAGGCTGGGAGGATTTCGATTGTTTCTTTTCCATCACTGGTTTGTGAAACAGGGAAAGGATTAAAACTTCTAGATTTTGCTTCAATTCGAGAATAAATGAGTTCGATAGGAGTTCTCCATTCCGATTTTTGCATTTTGGCAGGATCCCAAACAATGACAGATTCCCCTCCCGTATGTGTCGAATATCCAGTGTTTGCGGGTCGAATCCCTGTTTCACCACCGACTTCGTTTACGTTGATGATTTGGTCTCTGAAGTACATTTTGTATCCTACTAGTTCTGTATACAAATAGGATGTAATGTCTCCTCGAACTCCTGTTTCATAGTTTGTGGAAGTCTCTGGTTTGAGACGGTAGTCATTCCCTTGTGGACTAAATGAGGTTCCAAACGTAGGAGGAGAGAATCCTTTATGAGCACCTGAAAACCAGATGAATTTTTTTGTAATATCATAAGTAATCCCAAGTCCAGGAATGATGATATGGGTTCTGGATTCACTCGAACTACGACGATTCACGGAAATATCGCCAGGGAGAACTGCACCCAATTGGTAATCTTCGCTATTGGCTTGTCTTCTTGTTGTGATGGCTTTTTGTCTTACTTCTTCGTATCTAACACCAGGGATGAGTTTCCAGTTTTCAGAGAGTTGGATTCGATCTTGGAAGTAAGCAGCAAAGGATTCGATTTTACGTTCTTGGCGATTGAGATTAAAGTTTGGTAATGTAGTTTGTGCTAGGTTTGTAACCAAAGACTCTTCTTGGATGATTGCCTTTGAAAGATAACCTAGAGGATCATCCGTTTTTTTGAGATTGGTTTGTGTTAGGTTATTTTCTCCATGGATCCTAACTCCTAAATCTGTTTCATGTTTGAGGTCAAAAGTAGAGAATTTAGATTCGAGTTTTGTCTCTACACCTCCCACCATAAAGGATTGATCCCGGCTTATGTACGACTCTCGCATATATATGGAATCCCCTGGACGATTTCCAATGATTCCGGGAGAATACGTACGAAGTGTATCTTGTGGTGCGTTTAGGTATCCTCCCGAAAGTGATTTTCCGGATAAAAAATCTTGTCTGGCCCAGTTTCGTTCCGCTTGTGAAAAATACCCTCGGATGATGAGCGTATGGTCTTCTGCCAGTTTCCAGTTGTGAGAAATGATCGTCTGGCTACGGTTTAATTGTTTTTCATCATATTCCGCTGGATTGATTTTGGGATCCATACGAAACAGTCCTTGCGAAATTCCCAAATATGTGGACTGGGCATTTTGCATATGGTAACCAAGTTTGATGGTTGTGCTATGTTTTTCATTCCAGTCTTGGATCCATTTTACATTTCCTTCTGTTACGTCGAAGTTTTGGTAATTGCGAAATCCATTTCCTTGTTTTCTAAGTAAAGAGACCTCAAAAGAACTAGAGTCAAAACTTTTACCATAAGAATTATAAGTTGATAAATAACCGTTTTCACCTCCTACATTTCTTGTGTAAAAAGTAGATTCGACAGGGGGGCGTTTGGTGACAAAGTTCACAATCCCTCCGATTGTGTTTGGACCAAATAAAATGGAACCAGACCCCTTGATGATTTCGATCCTTTCCATTCTTTCGATGGAAGGAGAGTAATAGCTTTCTGGTTGTCCATAAGGAGAAAGGGAAGTGAGAATCCCATCTTCTAAAATTAAAGTTTTCCTTGATTCTTCATTACTGACACCTCTAAAACCAATGTTAGGTGTAAGTCCTGCTGCATCCTGGAAACGAACACTAGCCCCTGGTGATCTTCTGAGTGCTTCCATTGGATCTGTAGGAGAAGCCTCTTCCAGATATTTTTTATCGATGATATATGCCGATCCTGGAATTTTTTTTAAGTCTTCTTTTTTACTCCCGATGACATGAATCCCATCATTTTTTTGTGGTTTGGAATCTTTTTCTTCTGCATTTGTTTGAGAAAAAATTTTGAATTTTAGCACAAAGAATAGAATTAGAAATACGAATGGTTTTAAGGATTTAGATTTCATCGAAGGAGTCCTTGTAAGGGGGAAAAATTGACTTTGATCTTGGTTAGATCTTCGTTAGGTGAAAATAAAGGTCGTGCCGGTTTTCCGTTAATGGAAACATAAGACTGCACATAAACTGGTATATCTTTCCTTCCTGACTTTTCGTATTCTTTCTGTTGTAAGTAGTTTGCGAATTGTAAGATATGTTCTGGTTGGATGGTCATCATCCTATATTGGTAATCAGTGAGGGTGTCTCTAGGGTCTATCTTTTGACCTTGAACCCAGAAAGTAGCCGCTCCTACTTTGTCTGCTACCATCACTTGCCAGGAAAATTTAATGGCTTCTTCTGTCCAAATCACTTGGCCCGGATATAAGATATGCCGGAAAGGAATGGTTACCTGCAAACTGAGGTAGATGAGAAGTAAGTATTCCTTAAATCTGAATTTAGAATTTCCTAAAGAATTTGTTTTTTCTTCTGTAATTTTGTTTCCGATCAAATCTAGTGATTGATTTTTAAAAACTTTTTTAAGAAGGCGAAGCGGCCAATCCGGTGCAAAAAAAATCAAAGAAGATAAACTCATTACGATGGGAAACACGCCAATGGGAAAGAGAAAGGAAGTAAAGGAGTGGAAAAATAAAACCACAAGCCAAGCTAAGAACCGAAACCTCTTTGTACAAAGTAAAAAGGGTATGCTTAAATCAAAAATCACTCCAATCCAAGAAAAAAGATAAGCAGTGATGGATAGACCAAGGAAGGGATCTAGAAATGGTAATTTTCCTTCCGATTGGTAGAGCCAAAGTTTTAAGGGAAGGGCTTCGAACAACCAGTCCGGTTGGAGTTTGGCCACCCCACCAAAAAAATAAATTAGTCCCATCTGCAAACGAAAAGCATACAACCAAAGTTTTGGAATCGGATCTAAAGTTTGGATCCAATGTTTCCATTGCCATAAGGGAAGGTTGGATTTTGTAACGGGGGATAACCACAATAAAAAACCAAGAAGGGATATGAGATAATAATGATTCAAATAAATGGTAGCATCGGAAAAATGAAACCATGTAAATCCGATTGTGAATATAAACAAATTGAATCTTAAAAAATATCCCAGAAAAATCCCGAGAGCTGTTAAAAGTAAAACTCCAAAGAGAAGAAAGGTGAAAACAGGAGGAAGCGGGTGAATCCATTCGAAGCCAAAATGTTTGAAGAAAAAAGTCGGTTTGATAAAATACGAATGGATCCATCCATAATAAAAATACCGAAAGATGAGGATACTCGTCGCAAATCCATAGGCAATCCGAAAAAAATGTAAGGAATAAGAGGGGACGGGCCCGAGTAATTTTTTAATCGCCATCATTTGAGCTGACTCCAATGGTCCCACCAAGAGCGCTAATGACTTCTGTTGAGATAATGATTCTTAACTTCTTAAATTCATTTAACATGAGTTCCACATCACTACCACCAGTTGTGATGGCATTGGGAAAGGTTCCGTATTTTGTTTTCAAAGAGTTAACAGATGCCGTTGTAATTTTGATTTGTTCTTTTAATCGTGGGACAACGGTTTCGCTCCTTAAACTCAGAAATTTATATAATCCTGCGTTCCCAAGATCAGAAAATCCTTGGAGATTTTGTAATAAAGAATCAAAAGCTAAGTTTGCATAGGGAGTTTCTACTTTCGTGATATCTTTGACACCTAAGTTGGTGGCTCGTAATCCCGATGGTTCCGCAATCTTGATATCTACGATTGTGTTACAAAAAAATACCATTTGATTCGTGAGTTCTGTGAGTCCGTCTTTGGTATTGGGATAATCTCTACTTCCTTTGCCTGCATTGGTGAAGGAGTAATAGAAGGAAGAAGTTCTCGACTTATCCCAATGGAAAAGAAGTAAACCTGTTTGTGTTTTGATATCTTGGACAAGTTTAGTTAAATATGTTTTTCTGTTGTTATCAGAGAAAGCAGTATTCGTGGTTGTTATATTGTCTTTAAAGAGTAAATACTCAACTGCATCAAGTCCATCCACTCTTAATCCGTTCGGTGCTAAATTAGAAGTGATTCTAGATTCGATGGAAGTAGGATCAATAGGAAAAGCTCTTGAGAAACTATCCAAATAAAGGTAAACATTGTAAGGAATATAGGCCGGTCCAAAATAAGCCCATTCAATTTGCCTGTACGCTAAATCAGTTTCTGTCCATGCAGTGCGAACAAGGTTTAAGTTGGTTGCGTCGGGTGTTGCTGTATAGTTTGTGACTGCTGTTTGTAAGGCAGAAACTTTGGTATCCAGTGTTGTGTATTTCGGAATGATTAGATTGTTTGATATATCTGCAAGCAAACTTGAGGTAGTATAGGTTTTTAAATATGTATCTACCAAACCAAGAATTTCTGCTTTTTCCGAAGCTTTATCTGAATTCACTCCACAGCTATATAACAAAATGTAGAATCCAAATGTTAGAATTTTAAAAGTATTTTTCATTGGTTTCATAAAGACTTTAAAAAACTAAGGACTTTGGTTCTAGATTCTTTTGGTAAAAGTTTGTAATTGTTTTTACTTTGTTCGCCTTCGCCACCATGCCAAAGGATTGCTTCTTGAATCCCTCTCGCTCTTCCGTCATGGAGTAAAAGTTCATGTCCATTCACTCGTTCAATGAGACCGAGTCCCCAAAGTGGAGTGGTTCTCCATTCATTTCCTGTTGCCAAAAAGTCCGAACGGCTGTCACTGAGTCCAGCTCCCATGTCATGTAATAACAAATCTGTATAAGGTCTTATTTCTTGATTCGCAATTTCTGGAATGGAGTGATCCCCTGTTTTGATTCTGGGAATATGACAAGAGGAACATCCGATTTGAATGAATAGTTCTTTTCCTTTTTTCACATCTTCCGACCTCCAACCACGTCTACCGGGAACACTCACTAAACTTGTGTAAAAGGTAACACGCGATAAACGTTCACTAGAAATCTCTGGATTCACCCCATTCCCTGCAGGACTTGCGGCACATACAGTTTGTCCGGTTGCACAGTTTTCACTGGGGAAAACGGGAGTTGTGAGTCCAATATCACCAAGAAAGGCACTAGCATTTTGGTGTGTTAGGTTAGGTTGGTTTGCTTTCCAACCAAAGCGACCGAGAAATGCTTTTGCTTGTGTTGTATCCCAAGCAAGGTTTGCTCTTCCTGAAATTCCATCTCCATTGGAATCGTTTGCATCGGCAAAGGAATAGATGGTAGCTTCCGGAATGGCTTCTAGAAGTCCAAGTCCAGGAAGGATGGGAGCGGTTCTTGGAGAAATCAAATAAGTTCCAGAAGGATTGTTTGTGGGATGATAGGGTTGTCCTGGACTCGCAACATTGATTTGAGTCGCTCCACCACCCACATTCCAAGTGATCGCATAACTTGGTCTTCGTAAAGAATAGGTCTCACCATCTGGGAAATTTCCTGCCTCTTCTGTATAGGTAATGGTAACAGTACCTTCTTTTGGAATTTGAATTCCCGTTCCATATTCTAAAATCCCTTCTGTATTCAATTGGTTTCCAAAGTTTGTCATGGGAAGGGGACCACCAGTGGTTGGATGGGATCCGGAAACACTGAGTCGAATGAGCATAGATGTTAAACTAGTTCCGTCAGCAGGAGGTCGTCCTCGTCCATCTTTGACATGACAACCTTGGCAGGAACGGTTATTAAAGACTGGCCCAAGTCCTGCGACTGCGGAATTACCAGTGGGAAGCCAGGTTCGATTGAAATTTGCATTTCCATCTTGGAAATCGATGGAACGTCTGGGATCGACTACGTTGGCAGCCTCTAAATCAAAAGCAGATTCTGTAGAATCAAAAGTGGTAGTGTCACCACCGCTATATTGTTCGCATGGATCATTTAAAAAATCTCCCGTAGAACACTGAGGAGATGATAATAGAGAAGCAAGGATAAGTGCAGTTGTGGTTTTATCATTATCTGTTTCTTTACATGAAGAAAAAGATAAAACAATTGTGATTAGGATAAGGTGTTTTAATTTCATATTTGTTTTTTCATTTATTCTAGAACTAAGCCATCATCTCCGATAGAGACACCGAAACTTGCGGCAGATCTTTGGAGTGCTTTTGCTATTTCTTGAACTGCTGGTTGGATTTGGTATCGGAAGATATTGTAATCAGCATTTTCTGTGTCAGATCCAGATATGTTTACAGTCGCAATCATTCGATCAAATCTACTAGAAATAATGGAACTGTTACATGCCTGATTTAAGGAAACATCTTCTGTAAATTCATTTAGGCAGAATAATTGAGCAGTATCAATTCGTTCTTTAATGTAATTTGATTCACCACCTAAAAGATTTTTTAATCCATAACCGTTGATGGTTTGTGATCCTGAATAAGTTCCATTGTAAAGATTATTTAATCCTTGAGCATCGTAATAAAAATCTGCTTTTGTATTGTCTGAAAAACAAGAATGTTCTTCTTCTTGTTCCCCACCGAATACACCAGTCATCCTTTCTCCACCCCATTCTCCACCGGAGAAACGTGCAATCCCTCGTAAAACATTTTCAAAGGAAGTGGAACTAGATTTGAATTTAGAAACATAAGATCCAGAAACAGAAGGATCCCAAGCATTCTTTAGTTGTAAAAGATGTGATTCTAGAATTTCTGTTGCATAAAGTAGGTAAGCCGATCTTTTTGCTGCTGCACTTCCTGACCCATTTGCTGTTGTGAAGTTTGATTGTGTAACAGTAGTTCCTGGCGTGAAGTTATTTGCTGCATCTGCTCCCCAAAGAAGGTATTCAATCGCATGCCAACCTACAGAAATATTTTTGGCTGGGTCTCCATCGGGACAAGTTCCAGTCGCGCAGTCTCCTTCGTTTGCATCAATCAGTCCTTGTTTGGTGATTGCTCCCGTGAGAACGACTGTATCAATATAACCTTCATCAAGAGGCCAAGCATTCACAAGTGGTTCGAGTTCCACACCGCCAGTGAGCGCCGGATTATCAATGGGGCCTTGGCTAAAACGGAAGATTTCTGTTTGTAAGTAACTTCTTCTCGCCTTTCTCCAATAGGTTTTGACTTCATTCAGTTCCGCAAGGGTAGGGGATGCTTTTCCTGTGAATGTTGCTACCTTTTGGCGGAGAGCGACCACATCCGTATACGAATCACTATAATTCTGGAAAGCAATTTGGGAATAGGTTTCCAGAAAGGCGGTTTGGCTTGGGGCATTGGCTGCTAGAGCTAAGACCGCCAGCATATTGTTATTGTTATCTTCTTTTTCTGGCATCAGAATGCTGCAGTACTGCAGTGTGAAGCCAAGGAAAAGTACGAATATAAGAGTTTGTTTCCTGTTCATAGATATCCTCTCTCTTTATAAATGAGATTAATTCTCATTCTTAATTAAACAACGTTCTAAAACAGGGGTCAGGAGGGCAAATTGTTTTATTTTTAGCTTGGTTGATATTTATCAGGGCAGAATTTTTTTAAAACTGTGAACTTTGTTCAAAAAATCTCAATGGTTCGGAAATAAATTATTTGACACTCGTTCAAAAAGCCATAATTTTGTGGCAATTGTATAAAATATGTTAAAAATGTTCCGATTGGGAGGAAATATGAACGTAAATAGAGCATTAGGACTCTTAGTGTCCTTGGTTTTCGCTGGATCCGTTTCCGCGCAAAGCCAAAGCCAGATGTTTCAAAGAGTGGGGGTTGTAGGAGATTCCCTCAGCCAAGGATTCTTTGGGGTAACGGTAGAGAAAAAAACACAAGACTGGGCGTATCCCGTTTTGGTTTCGAAACAAGCGGGGGCTTCTGTTTCTTATAATGTCTTGAAAGGACCTTATGTAAACTTAGAAGACGTACTCAAATGGGACTGCGGTATTTTCTGTATTGCAGAAAGCATCATTGGAGGAAATGCATCGACTGTATCTTTACCAACACACGCCGGGATTACTGGAGCGGAATACACTTCACTACTCAAAACTTCTGGTAAATGCGAAGACGTTACTGCGACCAAACAAGAAAAAGAATGGTATTGGGCAAAATGGTATTGGTACACTTACCGTTGGGTGACGGTTGCTGATTGCCAGGAACCAGACAAATTCCATCGATTTGGTTTGAGAGACGCAGGTACTCAAACAGAAGTCATGGAAAAAGTAAAACCAACCTTCCTCTTTGGATCCGCTGGTGCCAACCATGTACTTTGTACTGCATTACATACATCCACTGATTGTTTAGATGAAACTAGATTCAAAAGAGATATTCGTGAATTTTTCCGTAGAATGTCGGTTATGGGAAGTTTACAAGGGGGAGTTCTCTTTACAGTTCCGAACGTAACTTCCATTGCCTTCCTTGAGAATTATAAAGATCCGAATGGTCGTGCGAACTATTCTGGTTTAAAAGCATTCTTTAGAAACTCAGTATCAGATCCCAACCAAGTTTTAGATGCAAATGAAATCGCAACGATTTCTAATTTTTTGAATATGTTAAACAACGAAATCAAAGCGCAAGGTGCTACGATGCGATTTGCAGTGGCAGACTTACGTGTGATTTTTGATGATCTTAAAGAAAATGGACGACCGATTCGTAGTGCTTCCGGATGGTCTCCTGGAAATGCCCGTGCCAATTGGCCACTTCCCAACCAACCAGGAGTCTTTGGTTTAGATGGAGTTCATCCAAATATGTATGGCCACTCGCTATTTGCAAATGAGTTGATTAAATCAATTAATACTCGTTATGGATATTCTATCCCGCAAGTGAGTGAATATACGGCTTGGTATTATGATTCCCTCAATAGAAACCCTGTAGACTTAAAAAAATTCCTGACCGAAAATATCTTTGGTCAGGCAATTTCTTGGGTAGTTTCTATCTTTACTTAAGAGGTTAAACGATGAACAAACGGTTTATAGCAATCATTTCGGTTTGTGGATTTTTGTTTGTATTGTTTTCTTTTGCGATTTGGAAATTTTCTTCCCGCAAAACAAATCATGGGACAGAAGTCACCGATTCCGATTTCGGAAATTCAGAAAGTCACGCCAAGTCGTTGTTTGACGATCCCGAATTTTCCGACGCTCCCAATCCAGAAGAATTGGAATTGGCACAGGCTGAGGTTCTATGGCCGTTTGCATTGGAAAAAAAGCCAAACCGTAAAGAAGAGATCAAAGAGGAGTGGAGAGATTTTGCGGCCAAGTATCCCAAGAACTTTTACATTCCTCGCGAAATCAAAACGGGTATGACAGAAGCCGAGGAAAAGGAACATTTAGAAATGTTGGATTCCTTTACTGCGATGGATGCGAGTTTTTCTGCATCGATCGCAAGAGAGAAATGGTCAGAGAAACCTTCAAGTGAAGAGCCGAATCCATCAGACAGACCTTCTGCCAAAACACAAAGAGCGTATTTCGATTTTAAAATCAATGAATTGGAATCAAGAATCCAAATGGTTGAATATTGGATCGAAAACAAACACCCTTCCGGTGATGTAAAACTTTCTGCAGAAAAAGATTTAAAACTTTGGAAAACAGAACTCACTGCCTTAAAAGAAGTGAGAAGCCAAGTTCCGAATTCATAATTCGCTTATCCCGAACCATCTGCATCATTGCAAAGAGGACAAATTGTCCTCTTTTTTTTTGCTAAAAACCTACCGCCTTTTTGCCCAGCTCGACAATCGTTTGGAAATTTTCCTCTTTGCTTGACAGGAACATCGTTCAAAAAATTAGTTGAATTTGAGACTCGGTTTCAGTACGGAGCTCAATCCTCTAAAGGAGAACCAATTCTATGAACACAAAAAGAAATATCCTCGGAAAATCGCTGATTTTTGTCCTCTTCTTTGGCTTTGCCAGTTTTTGCAAGGCCAAAGAAGCTGATTCCTCAGCTCTGGCACTACTCGGTTTAGGTCTGAACCAGGCGACCATTTCCGGAACACTCACGGATGGAGCCGGAAATCCGATTCCCAATGCTAGTTTAGAAATCGCTACTTCTGCGAGCGTAAGAAATACAGGGTCGAGAGCCTTGTCTACAACATCGGATGCCGGATCTTGGCAACTTGCTCTTGGAGCGGGTAGTTATGAAATCCAAGTAAAGGATGCGAATGGAAAACTTCTGGGTACTTTTAAACTTTCTTCCGCTGAAAACTTGGAACCTTCCATCGAAGATATCTCGCATCTAACGGATACGATTTTTTTAGTTTCTTTGGCTAACCAAAGAGAGGTCGGATCTAAATTTGAAATCCTTTCTCCCAAAGATGGAAGTATCGTCAAAACTTATGATTTACCATTAAATATAAAAACTTCAGATTCCTTAACTTGTCATGTTTTACAAAATAAAACAGACAAAGGAAACTTTTCAGCAGGAAAAGGAGAACTTACTTCTTCTGTATCCATAAAACCTTTGCTTGGTGCCAATAAAATCCAAGTTCATTGTACAAATGAAGCTGGGGTTTCTGCAAAAAAAACAATTCTTACTTATTTTGGAAATCGAATCTCGGCTGGTGGATCTCACTCTGGTTATGTGGTTGGTGGAAACCTTTACACCTGGGGACGAAATAATTTTGGTCAGTTAGGTACGGGAACTTCTACTGGTGACCTTACCAATCCTAACATTACCAAACTATCCACAATCTCTAATGTAGTTTCGATTGGCTTCAACCAAAACAGTTCCATTGCCATCACTGATGATGGATCTGTTTGGACTTGGGGAGCCAATGCTGTGGGCCAACTTGGTATGGGAAATATTGGGGACTTACAAGCTGCCGCAACTGATGCAGGACCTAGAAATCCTCCCAGAAAAGTTCCGGGAATTACCAATGCTGTGATGGCAGTTTATGGTTTTGATCATGCTCTTGTTTTAAAATCGGATGGAACTGTTGTTGCTTTTGGTTCGAATTCGGTAGGCCAACTCGGTAACGGAACCGGAGGTGCGGGAACTTATTCTTCAAGTCCAGTGAACGTGATTGGCCTACCTTCAGATGTCATCCAAGTGATTGGAGGTTCTGAACACTCAGCCGCCTTGACAAAGTCAGGTGATGTTTATGTTTGGGGACGCGACCAATATGGAAATTTAGGAGATGGAACAGTTGGAACTGCAACGGAAGTAACTTCTACTCCTAAAAAAGTGAGTTCTTTATCTGGGATCACTCATATTGCTAATGGTAGAGATCATCTCCTGGCTTTAAAAAATGATGGAACGGTTTATGCTTGGGGCCTTGCTGCCAGTGGTCAGTTAGGAATTGGAGGAAGTGGATCACCGGCTCCTGTTCCCACTCCCACTGTAGTGACTGGACTCTATAATGTTGTTTCTGTTTGGGCCAATGGAACACAAAGTTTCGCCATTTTAAATGATGGTACAGTGAAAGGTTGGGGGGCAAACTCCAGCGGAAATTTAGGAACAGGCCTTACCACTCCCGCAAAAATTTATACACCAGGTGATATTGTTGTTGGTGTGAAAGACATCCAATACTTTGGGTGTGGAGCTTTGCACAACTTTGCCATCCTTAAATCGGGCAGTTTGTACGGTTGGGGTTGGAATTTTAAAGGTTCGATTGGCAGATCCGATTTGCAGGAAACTTGGGCAGCAACAACTCCTATTTTTCTTACGATTCCACAATAAATATGGAGTTTTCGTGCTGATTAGACTTTTTTTATTTTTTGCGTTTATTTCTTTTTATTATGGATGTGCGTTCGCTGAGGCGAACGTGTGTTCTGCGAATCTCGGTTTATCGGACGTGATCAATTCTACCCAGGTGTTGGAATGTCCGAATGAAAAAAAACTTTGTGAGGATGCTTCTTGTTTGGTCTTACTCGGTTTAAACCAATCGGGAAAGTTACCATGGGAATTTGAAGAAGGGGAAGAGTTATCAGGAGGAAAGGCGATGACAAGTTTTGTCACCGATGCTCGTGCCTTCCTCCAATTTGGAAAAAATTCACCACTATCTGTTGTATCTGATTTTACAGTAGGACAAGCTGTCTTTGAAGTTCCTTGGACAGCAGGTTTTTCTGCTTCTTTGCCTGACCGTGATGGTCTTGGTCCATTCTTTCACACGAATTCTTGTTTGGGATGTCACGCGGGTAACGGAAGAGCAGTGGAAGATGATGGAGATCCTTTGAATTTCACCTTGGTAAGGTTAGGTGTTGGCACTAAGGGGAATGATCCAGAACCAGTTTATGGGACACAGTTCCAACCTAATGCGGTGGCTGGTGTAACTCCAGAAGGGGAAGTTCATTTTGAGTATGATACCATCACTGGAACGTATCAGGATGGAAGTTCTTATATTTTGCGAAGGCCTAATTTAGTATTCAGTGGGCTCGGATATGGCCCTTTTGATTCAAACCATAAAACATCAGTTCGGTTGACACAACAAGTAATAGGACTTGGACTTTTGGAAGCTGTTTCAGAAGCAACTATCCTTTCTTATGCAGACCCTATGGATCTAGATGGTGATGGAATTTCCGGAAGGCCTAATTATATTTGGGATCTTGTGGGAAGTGGGAGGTCTCTTGGAAGGTTCGGATGGAAGGCAAATGCACCCAGTCTCAAACGCCAAAACTCCGCTGCTTTTTCTGGTGATATTGGGATTACGAGCCCCATGTTTTCGGGGGAAAATTGTAGTTCTTCACAAACTACCTGTGCCAGTGCGACTAATGGTGGTAGTCCAGAAGTGACCGAAGAGAAAATTGTAGCCATTACCAAGTATATGCAACTAGTTGCAGTGCCTACTCGTCGTAATGCAAATTCACAGGTAATTCTTACGGGTAAAAAACATTTTTTTTTAGCAGGGTGTAACAAATGTCATGTGGAAAAAATGGTAACCTCTTCTAACGCAGCTTATCCACAACTCGCAGGCCAAACCATTCGACCCTATACTGATTTACTTTTACATGATATGGGAGAGGATTTGAGTGATGGGAAAGCAGATGGAGAGGCTAATGAAAGAGAATGGAGGACGGCTCCACTTTGGGGGATCGGGTTATTTGGCGCTGTTAATGGAAGGGCAAGATACTTACATGATGGTCGTGCAAAAACGCTAGATGAAGCCATCCTTTGGCATGGAGGAGAAGCAGAAAAAAGTAAACAGTACTTTTTAGCACTGAATGTTTCGGATCGTGCCAGTATGATTCGATTTTTATTATCATTATAAGTTTCACTAAAAAAGGGAGAAAAATGGCAGGGTTTGAGGTTTCAGAGAAAATTCAGCTCTGCTTTTGGAATTAAAACTTGTAGGCAGATTTTTGAATTTATAAATTTGTCTGGCATGCAAATGAAAGGCAGTTTCCTTTTTTATTTTTTTACTTTTATCCTTATTTTGAATTGTGATCCGGGTCCGGTGAAGGAAGATACAAGCTCTTTCGAGGAAATTGTGTCCGACGAACCTTCTACAAAAGAACTACTAGATAAACTAGATTCTTCGGACTCTTTCACACGTTCCCAAGCGGCAATCCAACTCGGAAGTCGTGATGAAAAATCGGCCGTTCCCAAACTAAAAAAACTTTTATCTGACAAGGAACCGGGAGTCCGGGCAGGTGCCGCCATTGCTCTTGGAGATTTAAAAGATAAATCATCTTCTAGTGCTATTGTGAATCTGATGTGGTCGGACTTAGAAAATCCTAAGGATGTTTATCTGGATGCCCTGACTCGGATGAAAGATCCTTCTGTCGGAAAAAGAATTTTTCCCTTGTTAGATGATGATAATTCCACACTTCGATTACAAGTTGTGGATGCTTTGGTTCAAATTGGGGCAAACTTTATTGGTCCAGAGATTTTAAGTTTGGCGTTAAAAAACAAAGATCGTGAAAAAGACAAAACCTATGCCATGGCACTCGGAAAATTAAAGGTTTCATCTGCGGAATCTTATTTGCTTGGACTTACAAAAATACAAGATGAATCTCCCAGCCTTGCAGCGGCTTATCTTGCTCTTGGAAGAATCAAGGCTAAAAAAGCAAATGAAGTGCTTGTTAATGCTTTGAACCTACCGTATAGCAAAGGAAAAGAAAATGCATCGATGGCTCTCATCGAAATTGGAAATCCAGTTGTGATTCCTAAAGTCTTCGAGTCTTTGCGTTCCAAAGATTCGGAAACCAGACTTTATGCCACGGATGTGCTTTGTTCCATTCCTTCCAAAGAAGCAGCAAAGTTAGCCTTTAGTTTGTTAAATGGAAAAGATACAACAAACTTCGGAAGTGCTGCAAAGATTGTTGGTCGGCAAAGGTATAAAGAGGGAAGACTTCGGATTGAAGAGTTATTAGAAAAATCATCCACTCCCGAACGAGATAGTTTTGCGGAAGCACTTGGTTGGATTGGTGATAAAGCCTCTATACCCATACTTAGAAAAATTTTATTATCGGGAGAACCAGAGGGTCCGTATGGTTCTGCTTGGTCACTTGGAATTCTTGGTGCCAAAGAAGCCGTTCCTGATCTGATCAAAGCTCTCGATAAAGGAGATGCCAAGTTGATGGTTTATGCTTTAGAAGCACTTGGTTCGATTGCAGATCCCAGTAGTTTGCCAAAGTTAAAAGAACTACTTTCGGATAGGCCAAAAATGGCTCCGCAAATCCTTTCCACTATCGCACTCATTCCTACCGAAGAAGCTCGCCTTGTCATCGAAGAAGCAACCAAATCCAATGACGCTGAAGTGTACAGGCCCGCTATGGAAGAGATTGCCAAACGGAAAGATAAAAAATCCATTCCTCTTCTTTTGACTTTTGCAAATGGAAAGGATGCAGAAAAACGAAAACTGAGTTACTATGCGCTTACGGCTGTTACTGGGCAAAAGTTTCGTACAGCTAGGGAATGGAACGATTGGGCCAAAGGAAGTTTGTAATTTTAAAGAATGATTTTGTTTGGATACAATTAGGATTTTATGAAAGAATATTTTAAATCGTTAATTTTATATTTTGTGTTAGCTTATTTGATTTCCTGGACCATTTGGCTTCCTTTGTATTTGCCAAAGTTTGGAATTCATTTTTTACCGGTTTTACCCTATCATCATGCTTTGGGTGCCTTTGGTCCTTTGATTGCTGCCTTTATTTTGAATCAATGGGAACAGGGAAGTTTTGGTGTAAAAAACTTACTTTCTCGAATGTTTCAATGGAAAGTCAATTGGGTCTGGTATCTGGTTGCTGGATTTAGTCCTTTCCTTCTTCTCCTTCTTGCAACAGTGATCAATGATTTGATGAACTCTCGATTTAGTTTTAAAGGACTAGGTGTTAGCAGTGAATTTCCTGAATTTGGAATTTTTTCCTTTTTTATTTATAATATCATCATCTATGGATTTGGAGAAGAGACAGGATGGAGAGGTTATGCCTTACCTAAATTACAAAAGAAATTAAATGCATTCAATGCAACTTTGGTCCTTACTTTTTTATGGGCAGCTTGGCATACTCCTCTTTTTTTATATCGACCTAGTTTTATGGCAATGAACGTGTTCGGAATTTTTGGATGGTTCATGTCCTTATTTACAGGAGCCATTCTTTTGACCTGGCTTTATAATTCCTCTAGAGGAAGTATTCTTATGGCGGCCCTCTTTCATGGAACGATTGATATCGTTTTTACCTCTGACTCGATTGATACAAATATTATGAACATCACCGGGTTTTTACTCGTGGTCTTTGCGATTGTTGTGCTTGGATTCACTGGATTCAAAAATTTATCTAAAGTAGAGAGGCAGAATACATGAAGGAACGACCATGTTTAATGATAGTATGCCCATAATTTCTATGGGCATATCACCTAAATACACGATCATGAATTTGTTCCACTTTCTTGTTCTTCTGATTCAGCAATCATGGCATCCCAGTCAGGAAATGGGTCTTCATATCTTGCCCATTTTTCCGGACCTTGTTTGTATTCTGAGTCAGTTAACAGACATTTATCGAGAGACTCGCGGATTTTTTTTTCATCCATATCCCTTCCAATGAGAACCATTTCTTGGCGTCTATCACCCCAAGGTTCTAACCAATGTGCTTTTAGATTTTCAAAAACATCGGGATCATCAGGGATATCTTCATCTGGAATGCTCGCCCACCAATATCCTTCTGGTTTATAAGAAGATAAGTTTCCTGCTTGTGAGTAGAGAACTACCCAATCCATTTTACTAGCAAGCCAAACAAAACCTTTGGCACGAACCACTCCTGGTTTTTCAGAATGGAGCCATTTGTAAAATCGTTCCGGATGGAAGGGACGCCTGTTTCCATAAACAAAACTTTTAATCCCATACTCTTCTGTTTCGGGAACATGTTCTCCGCGAAGTTCTTTTAACCATAAAGGTGACTGGCTTGCTTTATCAAAATCAAACCGTCCTGTATTTAAAACTTTTGATAAAGGAACTTTACTATAGTCGGTTGTAATGATTTCTGCATCAGCATTTAAAGATCTTAAAATTGTGAGTAATCTGTTTTTCTTTTCTTCTGATAACAAACTGATTTTGTTTACGATAATCGTGTCACTAAATTCTACCTGATCGACAAGTAAGTCAACAATGTCTCTATCATCCTCTTCACCAGCACCTAATTTTCGTTCATTTAATGAATCTAAACTTTGAAAGTCCTTCAAGAAATTTAAGGCATCCACAACTGTGATCATAGAATCCAGTTTTACCATTTCTGACAAACTCACACCATCCTCATCTTCGAAGGTAAAGGTTTCCGCGATGGGAAGTGGTTCTGCAATTCCTGTGGATTCAATCAAAATCGAATCAAACTTTCCATCTTTTGCTAACTTTGTAATTTCTAAGAGTAGGTCTTCTCGGAGTGTGCAGCAAATACATCCGTTTGACATTTCGACCAGTTTTTCATTTGTGCGACTAAGAGAACTACCAGAAGCAACTAACTTTGCATCTATGTTCACTTCACTCATATCGTTTACGATCACGGCGACTCGTAAGCCCTCGCGATTGGCGAGAATGTGGTTGAGTAGGGTGGTTTTGCCTGCCCCTAAAAAACCAGAGAGGACGGTGACTGGGATTTTTGCTGTCATTAGAATTTCCTTAATGCAATATAGTTGCATTAGTTTTGAATTAGGAATTTTCTGTCAACGGATAAATGCAATTTTGTTGCGTTTGCATTTCGGGCGGAATCTAGGACTTTGCCTTAAAAATATCAGGAAATTCTTGCATTTTATGAACTAAGTTCAAAATCTTTAGATATGCAATTGGATCCTTATTACTTAAAGGCCGCAAAGACCATCAATTCGATTCGAGTCACTCTCCTCGTCATTTTTCTTTTAGGAATTCTTGGAAGTTTGGGTTCACTTCATACAAACCAACTTGTGATGATGTTGTTCACTACCTTCTTTTATGGAATGGTGGCTCTCACTCAGTTTATCCTTTTAAAAAAAGGGAAAGATCCTCATGCTTTTTGGTTCGTTTTGATCGATATCATTCTCATTGGCTCTAATACTTGGGGACAAAGTATCCTTGATTTGGACATTGCTTCTTCGGCATTGAAAGATGGGGTAAACTATATCATTTCGTTTTTTATTTTACTGTATTCTGGATTTCTTTTTTCATCCCGCCAAACTTATGTTTTAGGTGCTATGCTTGTTGTGGTTCAAATTGGATCTTTGGTTCTTGCTGGGATGACTGGAATGGAGTTTATTGACCGCAACGATACACATAAAATGGCATATTCTATTTCTTTGCCTGTGGAAATTGTAAAAGTTTTTTTTCTGATCATGGCAACTGTTGTAATCGGTAAAATGGTTGGATTACTCATTTCCATTCGAGATGAAGCAATCTCGGGAAAAAATACATCGGAAACAAATTCGAAACTAATGCAAAAACAAAAAGAAGCTATGGTTGAAACCGGTGAAAGTTTAAACCAATCGGTTGCTTCATTAAAAATTTTTGCGAATGATTTGAATGGTTTAGTTCAAAACCAAGCGGCTTCCATTGAGGAAATCTCTGCTTCTTTAACGGAAATTTCGCAGTCTACCGAAAGTTCCTTTTCTTTTGTGAAAGACCAATACAACCGAATCGAAACCTTAAACGAAGAAAGTCAAACCCTAGAAGGAATTGTCAATTCGGTTCGTGTAGAGATGGATACCATTTCAGAACAAATCAATGAGTCTTCCAAGTTTAGTAATTTGGTAACAGGTTCTATGGAAAACTTAAATTCCATTTTGGCAGAGGTAAGTACTAGCTTTCAAAAGGTAGAAGATGTAAACCAAATCATGAAGGAAATCGCTGACCAAACAAACCTTCTTGCCTTAAATGCCTCCATTGAAGCGGCAAGAGCCGGGGAACATGGACGTGGGTTTGCTGTTGTGGCCCAAGAAGTGGCCAAACTTGCTGACAATTCCGCAACGAATGCCAGTATCATTTCTAAAACCATTCTCAAATCAAAATCAGATTTACTCAAAGGAAATTCCTCTGCCAAAGATGCAAGTGAACTCGCACAGAACCAAGAAAAGGAAATGAGCGAAATTCAAAAGAAAGTGGTGAGTTTTAACGAACAATTTATCGGCTTACAAAAATTAAATGCAAGAGTAATCGGATCACAAAAGGAACTCAAAGAACTTTCTTCTCAACTTGAAACCATTGCTAAAGAACAAACCTTGGGGAACCAGGAAGTGATGCGAGCCGCAGAAAGTATTGAGGATGCGATCCAAGTCGTGGCAGAAAATACAAGAGTCCTTTCGGAACATATTGAAGACATCCAAACTTTGGCAAACCGGATCAAATGATCCTTGTCTAACACCATTAACTTAACACCCCCTCATTTCGTTCAGGTTGTGGGGTGGGAAAACTATTTGTAATTCTTCTCACTAGTTTGATCTTTGAGTGAAAGTCCTATTTAGGAGCCGACTCTATGATTTCGAATAACTATTTTAACGATAACGATGACCTTATTGATCATTTTGATTCCCTTACCCCTTGGAACGAGGTGGTAGACCAATACGAACAAGGTTTTGAAGACTTTGCAGAATACCAAAAATCGGGGAAAGAAGAACTTACCTTCGCTCCCGGCAATTATGAAGATGCCATTGAATTCTACCGTTCTACCCTAGAAGCCGGTGGTGACATTGCCGGAAACGATATCTCTCAAATCGCCAAAGAAATGGATGAAGAGGGACTCAAATACAAAGACGGACAAGTGGGATTTCCAAAAGCCATGCTCGATGTGGTGGAAAAAATCAAATCAGCAGGACTTCTCCCTTACGGAATCCACAGACATTACGGTGGACTTGGCCTTCCTTCTGTCGTACAATCGATGTTATCCGAATGTGTTTCTCGTGGAGACGGATCTCTTGCCATCACTCTTGGTTGTATGAACCTCGCGGAAACGGTAGAACGATTTGGAACAGAAGAAATGATCCATGAATTTGTTCCCAAGATGGCGGCTGGCGAACTTTGTGGGGCGATGGCTCTCACAGAACCTAACTACGGTTCTGACCTTCCTAACTTACAAACTAAAGCAGTAAAAGGGGAAGATGGATCTTGGAAGATCACCGGAACCAAAAGATTTATCACACATGCCTGCGGGTTTGGTAATGCACCATCTATCATTCTCACTCTTGCAAGAACTGGAACCACTACGAGTGGGGCTCGTGGACTCTCTTTCTTTTTAGTACACTCCAAAGATGTATTTGTGGCTTCCATTGAAAAGAAAATGGGACTTCACTGTTCCCCTACTTGCGAAGTGGTTTTTGAAAATAGTCCAGGGATTCTGATTGGGGAAGAGGGAAAAGGCCTTGTGAAATATTCTATGGCCATGATGAACCAAGCACGTCTCAATATTGCGGCCCAAGCGATGGGGATTGCGACTGCTGCTTACTTCGAAGGTAAAAAATATGCAGAAGAAAGAGTGCAGTTTGGTAAAACAATCAACAACATCACAGCTGTGAAAAAAATGTTGGAACGTAGCGAAAGGGAAGTGGCTGCGATGCGTTGCATTTTGTATGAAGCAAGTTACGCAGTAGACCAGTATCGTTGGAAAGAAGAACGAGGAAAGATGAAAGGTCTTTCTGAAAAGGACATCAGAAAAGATGAAACCTTTAAAAAATGGGAAAAACTTGCCTCACTCTTCACTCCACTTTCCAAATACTATATCACCGAAATGGCAAACCTTGTGGCTTATGACGCAATGCAAATCCATGGCGGATCTGGGTATACGGAAGATTATGATGTAGCGCGACTTTACCGTGATGTGCGTATCACCAATATTTATGAAGGAACCACTCAACTCCAAACGGTTGCTTGTATTGGTGGGATTGTTTCTGGGATGACAGAAACAGGAATCTACCGTGAATACTTGAAATCGGAAATGGCAACTTTTTCGGCAAGCCAAGGCCTAAACGATTTATTCAAACAATTTGAATTGGTTGTGGCAGAGTTTGCAGAAATTGAATCCACACCACTTCGGGAAGAATTGGCTTTTGAAGTAGTAGAGTCAGCAGCTCGTTTCCACAACAGTTTGTTACTCGAAAGAAGTATTGGTCGTTCAAAAGTAGAAAGAAGAAACTATCGTAAATCGATCACGGATGCTTATATCCTTGATAGTGCAGCGATCTTAGCTTCTAACCTAACGAAAATTCGTGGAAAGAAAAAAGCACCAGTCACTGCTTAAACCAAAAAGTAAAAATCCTCTTCTTCCCTGTTACGCTTGTTTTATGGAAGGAGAGGGATCCCCTCTGGCCTCAAACCAAAAGGACACTCGGATCTCTTCTCCTTTTTCTTGGAGGGGAGATTCTTTCCCACCCATCTTAGATTCTGAAACCCCCGATCATTTAGAGAAAATTCGTGATTTAGGCATTCCTTATATCTTCGACATCCATACTCATTTTTTTCCTGAAACCGTGATGAAACTGATTTGGCGTTGGTTTGACAATGTGAACTGGGCCATTGGTTACAGGCTTCCCGAAGCGGAACGAGTGAAACGCCTCCACCACAATGGGATCAAACGATTTACCACTTTAAACTATGCTCATAAAGCCGGTATGGCTTCTTCTTTAAATGATTGGACTTATACCAATTACAAAAATTGGGAGGGTGCCATTCCCTTTGGAACTTTTTATCCAGAGGAGGGTGTGCTTGGTTATGTGAAAAAAGCAGTTGAAGATTATGGGTTTTCCGGCTTTAAACTCCACTGCGAAGTCTCTAAACTCAATTTGAACCGTCCTGAACTTGCCGATACTTTTTCGTATTTGCAAGAAAAACAAATCCCGATTCTCATTCATACAGGAACCGCACCACTTCCCGGTGAGTTTACTGGTATCGAGTTTTTCAAACCATTTCTTGAAACCTATCCTAAGTTAGTGGTGATCGTGGCCCATATGGGCGCTCATGAAATTTCCGCCTATGCTTCGTTACTTGATTCATATCCTAATTTGGCACTAGATACAACTATGGTCTTTGTGGACTTTCTTGCGACGGGGAAAGCGGAAGATGTGGATTTTGCAGTTTCCTACTTGGAAACCTATCAGGACCAAATTTATTTTGGATCGGATTTTCCCAACATCCCTTACAACCTAAACCACCCCATTTCTCGGCTTTTAGAGTTGCAGATCAGTGATTTGGCCAAACAAAAAATTCTCTACCGAAACGCAGAAAGCCGATTTTTTAAATGAAACGTGGTTGCATTTGCAACAGTGTTGCAAATAATTGTCCCACAGAGGTATTTATGAAATTTGTTAAACTTTTCCTATTTTCTATCATTGCACTCTCTGTATTCAATTGTGCAGAACTCTTTCAAAATGATAAGAAAGATAATAATGATGCTCTTTTTGCTCTTCTTTTGAATGCCGGTTGTACGGTTACTGATGTTTCCTCTCCAGTAAATGGTAGAAAGATTGACTTTACATCTTGTCGGGGTGATGCCAATGCCGCTCTTGCTGGTAGTGGATTTTCTTCTTCCTCTGTTTCTCTCAGCGGTGGCCTTGTGGGAACCGGATCTAGTTCGACAGTTTATTCCACAGCTTCTAGTTTATCCAGCCTTGGTGGTGATAAAAAAGCAAGTATCGAGATTGTTTACGTGCTTTCGCAAGGAGATTCTAGTATTGATGCGATACTACCTTCTACGACGAATTTAAGTGGACCTGGCTTTCATATCATGCCAACATCTGTGAATAAACTTTCAGTACTTGGTTCTAATTCCGCTTTTGGTAATCCGGCTCCTACACCATGGGCTTCTTCTGTATCCGCTGAAAAAACACTTTGTTTGGAAGTACACGAGGAAAGTGGGGCGGCTCATGTGTTTGGTTGGGCAATGTCCTGCGCCACAGCAGACCGAAATGCTTACCAATTTTCTGATGATGGCGTGACTGCTAATTTTGGCGGAGATAGAATTGGATTGCGAATCGACAAGGCTACGATAAAATCGATTACAATCTATACTACTACCATTGGAACGGCAGGTTCCTTTCAGTAGAATTGATTCAACTCAATATAAGATCAAGTGAAAGCAAACAATCGTTTTTCTAAAATCAAAAAGGGGGGAGTGATTCTCTCCCTATTGTTTTCTGCTCTTCTTTTTGCCGAGGCTACGGAGTGGGAGAAGGAGCTGGAGGGCAAAGAACCAGCTAACAAAAAGACTACGACTTCTTCTAAGCCTAAATCTGACACAGCGGTGGCCGATTGGGAAGCGGATTTAGAAAAAGACTTACAAGACCAAGAAAAACGAGAAAAGGGAACCGAAGGCAGTCGGGGAATTTCCTCTCCTGTCCAATCCAACCAACAGATCAATCGGTCTGCACAGAATCTTATGATGGATGCTTACGCTGCCATTGACATTGTTGGCGCTTGGGATAGAAACAAACCACGGGGAACGGGAGAACGAATTGATAACCAACTAGACATTCGCACCGCCGAATTTGGGTTTAACGGGGCCGTGGACCAGTGGATGCGTGCAAATTTTATTGGTGCGGCTCACGGTGAGAATGGAAAATATTTTTTTGAAGTCCATGAGGCTTGGGTGCAGTTTCCCTTTTTGCCCTTCAACACTTCTCTCAAAGCAGGGCAGATGTTTATCGATGTGGGTCGCTTGAATAAAATCCATTCTCATGACCGTGCCTTTACCATGACTCCGATTGTTCATGAAAAATTCATTGGTTGGGAATCTGCCATTGATACAGGAGCCGAGTTTAGTATTTTATTTCCTTGGAAGTGGATCACACAAGAACTCGTATTAGGTGCTACCAACGGAAGGAAATGGGGGCATTCCCATGATGCGGGAGTTCAAAAAAATAACCCGCTTCTTTATGCCCATTTAAAACATTTTTATTATTTTGGTAACAACTGGGGAACTCAGTTTGGATTTTCTGGGATCCGATTTGAACCCACAACCGAGAGAAAAAACCAAAGGTTACTCTATGGAGCCGATGCTGTGCTTCGTTGGAACCGGTCTAATTTAAGTGAGATTATGTTAATGGGTGAGGGTTGGTACCAACAAGAAGTTTTCCCAAGTAATATGGATCCGGTGACTTTCCAAAAATTCAAATCTCCCACAAAAGACCAATGGGGAGCTTATGTATTTGTTGATTTTAAATTCCACCAGCTTTGGTCTGTTGGGTTTCGTTATGATTACTTTACCGATAAGTCCCTTGTCGACAAAAATGGGGATCCGGCAAAGAATGCCATAGAGGCCCAGTCCTTACAAATGACTTTTCATAGTTCTGAATTTGGAAAGATAAGAGGTTCTTTGGAAAGACGTTTCATTCAAGATTATTCCAAATCATCAGAAGAAGAATCCAGGGAATATCGTTTTTATATCCAAACCGTTGCCGTTCTTGGTTCTCATCCCGCACATAGTTATTAAGGAAATTAGTGTATATGTTACAGACAAAGTTTCAAAAACAATTGAATCAATTTCTTCTACTAAACTTTTTTATCTCAGTTCTTTTTGCATCGAATCTTTCAGCAAAGGTATCTCTTGTCACAAGTCTTCCCGATATCAAATACATTGCCGAACAAGTCGCGGGAGAGCGGGCTGACGTTTCCGGAATGATTCGAGGAACAGATGATCCACACTTTGTGATGACAAGACCAGACTTTCTTGTGAAACTGAGTGAAGCCGATGTACTTTGTGTGATTGGCCTTGATTTAGAAATTGGTTGGATTCCTTATCTCCAACAACAGTCCCGTAATATCAAAATCCAAAAAGGACAACCTGGGTATTGTGATACTTCTTTCGGAGTGAAAATTCTGGGGGAACCAACGGTGATGATGGACCGTTCCATGGGAGATATGCATATTTATGGAAATCCTCACTATTGGAATGATCCCATCAATGCCATCCAAATGGCTCAAAACATTAAAAATGCCCTCACGCGGGTGGACCCTCTAAATGGCGATTATTACGAAGGAAATTTTAATACATTCAAAAAACGACTCATCCAACTCACAAAAGAGGAAATGAAAAAAATGGAACCATACTTTGGACTCAAAGTAGCCGTTTTCCATGACCAGTTTGTTTATTTAGCATCTCGTTTTAAATTCAATGCCAACTTAACCATTGAGGAACGTCCTGGCGTTCCACCTTCTGTTCGTTATATGGATCAAGTCATCAGTTATATGACAGCAGAAAAGATAAAAATTATCTTGATTGGACCCTATCACAATCCAAAGTATGCAGAGTATGTATCTTCGAAGGTTCCGGGGTCTGTGGTGGTAACATTGCCGGTTTCTGTTGGGGGAACCCCAGAGGCCAATACTTACGAAGACACACTTCGGTTGATGTTACAAAAAATACGCGATGCCAGTGATAAAACCAAATAGTATAGAAAAAAATGAAGGATCTAAAACCTTTATTCACACGGATTCGTTATCTGTGGGTTATAGAAAAGAATTTCCTGTTGTATCGGACATTCATTTGCATATCCATTCCGGCAAAACCTATGCCCTTGTGGGAGGAAATGGTGCTGGAAAAACAACACTCTTTCGTACTTTGACAGATTTACTCCCTCCACTTTCTGGTTCCATTCAGTTTTCAAAACAAATCACAACTTCCTATGTTCCTCAAGCCAAACGAATGTCTTTGGAATTTCCTTTGTCCGTACAAGATGTTCTCTTAATGCCAAAGAACATCGGACTTAGTTTTTTGCCCAAAAAGAAATTTGCTCCAGAAGATTTAGATTTAATTGAAAGAACTGGCGTTAGTTCTTATTTAAAAAAACAAATTTCCCTCTGTAGTGGGGGACAATTACAAAAAGTTCTCATCCTTCGGTCTCTCTTAACAAAAGCCAATTTGATATTTTTGGATGAACCGATGGATTCTTTGGATCACAATGCCCGTGAACTTTTCCAAACAGTTTTGTCTGAATACCTAAGAGATGGAAACAGGTCTCTCTTTTTTATTACTCATAGTTTGGAACATGATTGGGGATTTGGGTTCGACGAAATTTTTGAAATAGACGAGGGGAAACTCTACAATATCACCAGTGGAGAAAGGCCACCAAACTGCCACCATCATGACTAATATACTTTCTAGTTGGGATTTATTTTTACCACAAATGGTTGTGGGTAGCCTTGTCGGAGCATTGTTATCAGTTCTTGGAATTCTGATTGTACTCCGTGGGATGACTTTTTTTGGGGTAACACTTTCCCAGGCTGTGACTTTTTCTGTCGCCTTATCCTTGTTTATGGAGTGGCCTGGAGAAATTTTTCCAGTGATCTTCTCATGTATTTTAGTATTCCCTCTTTTGTATGTAAGAAAACTTTTTGGAATGAAAGAAGAGGTCGTTCTCGGGATTCTCTTTGTATTCTTTTCTGCGGCTTCGCAAGTTATGTTGGCTCTTGGTGGAAATGTACAAAACCATTTGATGGCAGCTTTTTTTGGAGATATCTTAACTTCCCAAGTTCGTGCTGATTCCTTTGGAATTTATATCGCTGTTTTCTTTTTTATCCTCTATTTAAGTTTTTTCAGAAGGTTCCTTTTTATTAGTTTTGATCGGGACGAATACAAAATCCAAGTAGGAAATCCTCTTCCTTTTGATCTTCTTTTTTATATTATCTTAGCGGCTTCCCTTACCGTGGCTGTGAATTTACTTGGAACTTTCTATAGCATTGCCCACTTGATTTTGCCTGTATTTGCTTTACTCCCTCTCATTCGTTCTTTAAAACTTCTGACCCTTGTCTGTGCCTTGTTTTCTGTTTTTGCGACCATTTCTGGATTTTTAATTTCACTTATTGGATTCGAACGAAACGGAGAATTGATTTATTTTCCCACATCTTCTAGCATCATTCTCGTACTTTGTGGTTTTGCTTTTTTTCTTCATTTGGTTCGTTTTCTAACTACTTCCGTTTTTTCAAAATCTGTCCGATAGATTACTTGTGGAACCAATCCCTTGTAATACCTGCGGACAGACCCGCTTTTCTCCCATTTTTACCAAAGAAAGTCCTCTGGGTGAGTCCTTTTCGATTGTTTCTTGTGAATCCTGCCATCTTGTGCAAGTGAACCCACAACCAAGTTTCCTTGAGGTAAAAAAATACTATGATGATTCTTATTTTACCCAAAGGACGGAGAGGGGTTATGACAATTATTACTCTGACAAACTCCGCACTGAGATTTCTCGAGTTTTCAGGCTCAACCTAAAGGATTTGGATTTTTTTTCCTGGGAGAAAAAACGAATCTCTAGTTTGCCGCTGGGAACAAAACTTTCTTCCTTGGACATTGGATGTGCTGCGGGTTACTTTGTGGCCTACCAAAAGGATAGAGGTTATGAGGCTTATGGAATCGAAATTGCTGATGGCCCGGTTCGTTTTGCTCGCGAAACTCTAAAATTAAATATCTTTCAGGAAAACTTTCTCGATTGGGATCTCACATTCCAAAACCAATTTGATCTCATTACCCTGTGGGCTACGATTGAACACCTTCACAAACCCAAAGAAACTTTGGAGAAAATTAGAAAACATTTGAAACCAGGAGGAGTGCTGATTTTATCCACCTGTCGTTATGGAATCCTTGCCAAACTGGCAGGTCTCAAGTGGCGGTATTTGAATGTCCCAGAACATCTATATTATTATTCTTATAAAGGTTTAAAGAATCTATTACTAACTTTGGGATACCAAAACCCAGTTTCCTTTTCTTATGGGAGTGGAATGACTTCGCGAGCTGGGGCAAGTTTTTTCTTCAAACTTAGAAAATGGATTATGGACCGAGCGGTGAAATGGTTTGAGATCGGTGATATGATGGTGTATATGGTGCGAAAAGGATAGGTTAACCTTCCAGTGACTTTAAAATGTCTTCAACACAAAATGCAACGACTTCTTCCAGGTCTGCTGTCGCATCTACAAAGATGGTGGATTCTGGTAGGATTGCTAAATAGTTTTGGTAAATTCTAATTTGTTCTGAGTCGACATCAAAAACTTCTTTAGTTCCACCGCGAGACGTTCTTCTTTCATGTGCTTCTTCAGGAGAAAGGTCTAAAAAATAAACTCGGTTGGGTTCTGGAAATCCTTTGTCTTCATTTCTGTATAAAATGTCAGCAGCATGTTCTTCGTCTCTACCTTGGTAAGCTGCGGTGGAAAAATAATATCTATCTTGTACAATTGATTTGCCATTCTTTAACGTCGGTAAGATGACCTCATTTACGGAACATTCACGGTCGGCAATAAACACTTCTATTTGTTCTTCTTTATTAAGTTTTAGGTTGCCTAACAAAAATTCTCGGATCTTTTTACCGTGCACACTGTCCGTTGGCTCTCTATGCCAAAGGTTGGGGATGGATTTTTTAAGGAGGGCTTCGGAAACCAAACGGGAGATAGTGGTTTTCCCAGAACCATCGATCCCTTCAAAGACAAAGAACTGACTATTTTGAAGCATATCCCCTCCATTTTAAGAATGGCCGTTTTTTCCTCGACTTTTTTACGAAACACGGCAATTTAGTCTAAGGAGCAGAAACATGAAAAAAATTTCGTATATGCTGATCATTGCTTTTTTGGCCGTATTTATGATTAACTGTGCATCTGAAGAAGTTAAACAAACGCCAGTTGTAGAAGAACCAAAACCTTCTAAAAAGCCAAAATTGGATGAGTCATTCAAAACAAAAGCTAGAGACATTAAGTAATTTTTGCTCAACGCGGAAACCACCCTGGGAAACTTGGGTGGTTTTTTTTTATCATCTTGCTTATGATTTAAGCAAATTTCCTTCTATTTTTTCTTCTCCAAATCCCTAATGTCTTTTTTTTGAGCAGAATGCAGTAATATTCCCTACAATGCTTACTGGTACCGATCTTGCAGTATATCCAGTGTATCCATCTATGATTACAGAAAGAGAAAGTCATAAATTCCTACGTGAATGGAAAGAATGGTTGTCAGGAGGAACTTTGCTTCCCGTCTTCCAACCCATCCTCTCATCGGAATCTACTGGCATATACGGTTATGAAGTACTGGGACGTCTTTCCACACCGGAAGGATTAGTAAGCCTTGGTGAATTCTTTTTATCCCAAACCTTTGGGTATGATGAAATCTTTTTTTTAAAGAAAAAAGTGGATGAAGAAATTCGTTTTGCAGCCTTACAGAAGTTTGCAAAAGAAGCTCCACCTGAAACAAAATTATTTATCAACATTTCTCCTAATTTAATGTATCATGCCCTTCTTCAGTTAGAGATTTCCTTACCGCAAACAATACAAATGGTCAGAGAAGTGGGTGTGGATCCAGAGCGGATTGTCATCGAAATCACAGAAGAAAGATTTCCTCACAACTTAGAACTTTTACGACCGGTTTTGAATCTCTATCGACAAGAGGGTTTTTCCATTGCTGTGGATGATGCCGGATCAGAAGCAAGTAACTTAGACCGAATCGGACTTTTCCATCCAGAAATCATAAAGGTCGACTTACAAATGTTAAGGCGGTCTACCTTCTCTAGAAACTTCAAAGAAATTTTATTAAATCTTTCGAAACTTGGTGAATCTCTGGGGAGTAGTCTTCTTTTTGAAGGAATTGAATCGGAAGACGAACTTTATAATGCACTGAACTATGGAGCCAGATACATCCAAGGTTTTTATTTTGCCAAACCAGAACCTGTTTTTGCAAAACGATTTGATTATCGAACCGAGATGCAATCCTCTTTGGAATACTTTCATGCCCGCAAACAAGGAGAAATGAATCGGCAAATCGAATGGGAGAATGTTTGGAAAGATAAACTATCTGAAATCATGATGGGATTTACCGAAGAAAATGGAATTTGGGAATGGAAAGGTGGATTTGAAACCAGTGTTTTTGGAGATGGAGATTTTTTTCGGATGTACATCACCAATCCTTTAGGGTTTCAGGTTTCTCCCAATTATTCCAGAGATGCCACGGGAACTATGGTACCTGACTATTCTTTCCTGGGTAAAAACTGGTCCTTTCGTCCTTATTTTTTTGAACATTTGCATAAATCCAAAACCAGTCGAGATGCTTGGACCCTTTCTCAAATGTACCACGATATATCAGAGCGGATGATGTTACGGACATTTGCTAGAAATCTATCGGAAAACTTGATTTTATTTATCGATGTAGTCGTTTCTAGATCCTGAAAGGTTTTGCGAAAAACCCTCTCTGGGTGGATACTGGCAAGAGCTATGGCAAAAATACAATTTTTGCAATTACCGGTTCCGCCTCCTTCCTACTATGCAGCCACGGGAAATGTACCTTTAGCAGCTGCTAGTTTGGCAAGTTGTCTTGAATCCAAAGAAGATCCTGTACAAGGGATTCGTCCCTTTGTGGTTTCTCCAGAAGATACAGATTCTCTGGGAGATAAGGAACTTGTTGAAAAAATCACAAAGGAAGGCCCGGATTTTTTAGGACTCTCTCTGTATTTATGGAATACGGAACGTAGTCTTTATATCGCGAAAGAAGTTAAAAAAAGAAATCCAGAAACAACCATTCTCATTGGGGGGCCTGAGGTAAACGAAGACAATCCCTATGTCCTTGGCGAAGAGGGTTATGATATCGCAGTTTCAGGGGAAGCAGAACATAGTTTTCGTAAACTGATGCGAACCGTTTTGTCCAAGTCTTCGTTAGAAGGATTGGACAATGTAGCTTATAGAAAAAAAGAAGGGGGCCTTAGCCCTTTTGGAAAACCAGTGGCTGCTGATTTTCCTCTGACAGACTTTCCATCCCCTTATACAACCGGACATTTGTTAGTGGACCCAAAAAGGTCTACTTATTTAGAAACTGTTCGTGGTTGTAAGTCACAATGTACTTATTGTTTTTATCCTAAATCTTCGCAAAATTTAAGAACCCTAGACATTCCAGAAACCATCAAACTCATTACAAACTTAAAAGAAAAGGGAGCTAGGGAACTTGTATTTTTAGATCCTACTTTCAACCACAGACCAGGTTTTGAGAACTTTTTAGATGCCATAGCGGAAGTGAATTCTGATGGTCGTATGTCAATGTTTGCTGAACTTCGTTCGGAAGGTGTGACCCCGAAACTAGCAACTAAACTTCGTAAGGCGGGATTTACTCGAGTGGAACTTGGACTCCAATCTGTCAACGAAGACACTTTGAAACGAGTGAAACGTTACGGTAGTCCTCATAAAGTAGCGGAAGTGGCAAAGATGCTGGCCGGAGAAGGGATGGAACTTCTTCTGGATCTGATCATTGGATTACCGGGAGATAAACCGGATGATGTCGAAAGAGGAATCCATTTCTTTTTGGAACATGGACTTGGGGAATGGGTCCAGGCCTTTCCTTTGTCTGTTTTGCCAGGTACGGCGATGCGAAGGGATGCTGAAAAAGAAGGTCTTTCTTTTATGCCAACACCACCATATCGGATCATAGAAACTCCCACCTTTAGCCCTAGAGACTTGACAGAGTCATTGTATTTCGCAGAAGACTTACTGGAAAGGCGACTTGATGAATTCCCTCGACCATTTTTATGTGAAACAAAACCTGGTTGTAATGACAGAGTGGATGTAGACTTAAAACATTCCCAGATCATCAGTTCTCAACAAAATATTTCTAGTTTAGAAAAGAGATTGTCTACTTGGTCGGGAAGTCGCCATCACAGTGTTTGGTTTCACACGGAAGACCTTTCGGTAGATCTGAAAAGGATCCAAACTTTAATCGAAGAAAGAATTGGTGCTGAACCATTTTGTACGATCGACTTTGTCATGGAACTCGTTCGTGTTCCGAAATCGGATGAAGTATCTAAGTTAGTATCTCAATTGGAATCCAAAAGAAATTCTTATTTATCGAGAACACTTGCCCATAGGGGAGAGAACCTCCAACATCGTTTGGTGTTTTTATTCGATGAAAATCATACTGAGTTAAAGAAATGGAGAGATAGGAATGGGGACTCCCTATCTTTTCTGATTTATGAAAAAATCTCTAACCAAAATATCCGCAAGATCAATCCCAAAAAAGAAGCTTTTTATTTGATTGAAGGATCAGAAGTCGACCAATCTGATTTTGAATTTTTAAAAGAAGAAATGGATCCGGAGGCCATTACTTTTTCGGCAAGGCCTTTAGAAGAAAGATGGTCCTTCGAAGTTTTGGGTTACGGAGAACTTTAAAATTCTATTTTTGAATTTGTTTACGAAAGAACTCTACGTTTTCTAAAAATCTTTTTTTCTCACCAGACCTGGAAGAGTGACCAGCAATCGCAAGTCCCACTGTCAAATGGCCTTCCTCATTTTTTGTAATGGTTTTGATCATTCCAAAGGCTGTGAGGGGAGATTGCATTTTAAAAAATATATCAAACTGAAATCCCGAAAGTTTGGGTAAACTTTGCATGAGATCAGGATGATCCACAATGACTTTTAATCCACCTTCGGAAATATCAATCACTGGAAATTTTCCATCGGATTTGATCATATTGGAATGACGGATTCTATCTACCATTTCGAAACAAATCGTTTTCATCTCCATTGCTTTCAGTAAATCAAAGGTTTCTGTTTTACTTTGCATTTGGATGTAACCAATGGGGATGGACTCTTCTTCATCGGTTAAATAAAGGATGGGAAGGATGAGTTCGGATTTAATCTTTTGGTTTCTTCTGTTATTGATTTCTTTGCCTATGTCCAAATCAATTTCATCGGCAAAAACTAAAAAATCTTCGTTCGGTGATTCTTCGTAACACTTCCTATCTGCAGCGTCTTCCAGAAGGAGTCCTTTTTTCGTTTTTTTGATTTGGCGGATGATTTCGTTGTCATCACTCGAATTAAATGTGGAAATTTTGATAAAATCCACAGTGTTTTTTAGTTTTGTTTCATAGTCCTGGAAGTTTACTTTTACCGCTGTAGGGACATGGAACATATCTGTTTCGATTTTCGCTTTGCTGGAAACTACATTGGTAATCCAGGCTGAACCAGGAGGGACAGGAATTCGTGAACTTTCCCTGTCCTTTTTAGCAATGGCAATTTTGTCTAAATGGAGAACGTATTGAGACTCCGCCTTTTCTTGTTCGACGGTGCACTCTAAGTGGAGGTATCTTCCCAGGATTTTATAAAGAGTGATTTTTTGACCCACAGAGAGAGACATGGTTGGACGTACGCTGACTAGTATTTTGTTCCCGTCTTGTGAAACTTTTTTTAAAAAACAACTCTCTCCAGAATGAATATTGTCCTTTAAATTCAATTCTTGGTTTAATAAAAATTTCGTCAAAACATGGAGTTTTTTTTCCGTGTCGGAAAAAACATCCAATGATCGCTTACTTCTTTCTAGTGTATCCATAAAAGGTCGTGTTACTCACTATTATCGGACAATTTTCTCCTGAAATTCTCTTGCACGGAGAGTTTTCTTGCCTAAAGTAGAAAAAGGAAGGATAATTATGTCAAATCAACCCCAACCTGGATCTGAGCTTCTCGACGGAGTCAGCGGACAAGAGCTCTTCTCGGTCAACATGGGACTCACGTATCGGGACTTTTTGGTACTCCCCGGTTATATAGACTTCAATCCCAGCGATGTGGAACTCGAAACCAAACTTTCCAAAAATATTTCACTGAAAAGACCACTCATGAGTTCCCCTATGGACACAGTCACTGAGTCGGAAATGGCGATTGCACAAGCGCTAATGGGTGGAATTGGAATCATCCATTATAACAATAGCATCGATGAACAAGTGGATCTTGTTCGAAAAGTAAAACGATATGAAAATGGATTTATCAAAGATCCAATTTTACTCTCACCTGAACATACACTGGCTGATTTAGATGCAGTCAAAGAAAAGTATGGATTCAGTGGAATCCCAGTCACAGAAGATGGAACCGCTAGTACAAAGTTAGTTGGTATTGTCACTAATCGAGATGTGGATTTTGAAAGAGATCGAGGCATCAAACTTGGGAAAGTGATGACAACAGAACTCATCACCGCAAGTGTTGGAATTAGTTTACAAGAGGCCAATAATATCCTTCGGACAAGTAAAAAAGGAAAACTCCCTATCGTCGACAAACAAGGGAAGTTGGTTGCTCTTATTTGTCGTAGTGACCTTAAAAAAAATAAAGAATTTCCTCAATCTTCCAAAGATGATCAAAAAAGACTAAGAGTAGGGGCGGCACTTTCCACCTTACCGGAGTCACGCGATCGGATGGCGGCTCTGGCTGGAGTGGGTGTGGATGCAATTATCATTGATTCCGCACAAGGAAACTCCAGTTACCAAATGGAAATGATTCATTGGATTAAATCTAATTTTCCAAATATTGATGTGATTGGTGGAAACGTTGTCACCAAAGCACAAGCGGCAAACCTAATTGCTGCCGGGGCTGATGGACTTCGGATTGGTATGGGACCCGGATCCATTTGTATCACTCAAGATACGATGGCTGTGGGTCGTGCCCAGGCCACTGCTGTATTCAAAACGGCTGAGTATGCGCAGAGCCACGGTGTACCTGTGATTGCTGACGGTGGAATTTCCAATATCGGCGACATTGCCAATGCGTTAGCGATTGGTGCCTCCATGTGTATGATGGGTTCTATGTTTGCAGGAACAAAAGAAGCACCGGGTGAGTATTTTTATGAAAATGGAATTCGTCTAAAGAAATACCGGGGAATGGCAAGTTTAGAAGCAATGAGTAAAGGTGGAGACAAAAGATACTTCTCTGAGTCTCAAAAGATCAAAGTCGCACAAGGTGTTTCTGGATACGTTGTGGACAAAGGATCCGTTCTTAACCTCATTCCTTACCTTGTTCAAGGACTCAGACAAAGTTTTCAAGATATGGGATTTCGAAATATCCCAGACCTTCACAAAGCTTTGCGAGAGGGCAAACTTCGTTTTGAAAGAAGAACAGAATCAGCACAAGCACAAGGAAGCGTACATGGATTGTATTCTTATACAAAACCTTCCATGAGAGCAGAATAAAAATTTTACATGCGAAAACATTGGTTACTTATATTTTTGATTGGAATTGCTTCGTTAGAGGCACAAGCGCCACCTGATGCCAGTTTATCGGCACAGGAACTTTTGGCAAGGCTTGACCGAGAGATGGATTTTGGGAAAGGCCTTGTCAAAGGGACTTACGTCCTGATTCGTAGGAATGGAACGTCGGAAACTTGGAAGATCAATCGGTTTTTTAATGGAGAAGATGCACTCCTCCTATTTGATCGAAAGGGGCGGGGCCTTGAATCCAAACTCTTAACTAAGGATGAAGGGGAGAATGTTTTTTTCTTCAATGTCTTAAGTGCCAAACTTTTTCGTAAAACAGATGATGAAAAATATGAGGCCCTTATGGGGACTGGTTTTTTTTATGTAGATCTTTCTGGTTATTCGTATCAGGCCAATTACAACCCTCTTGTGAATGGGGATTTGGAAATTGGTGGAGAAGTATATTACCGAATTTCTTTAAAACCGATTTTACCTTATTTTTATAAAAAGTTAGTTCTCCTTGTGGGTAAAAAAGATCTAAAACCATACCGCGTTGACTTTCATGACCGCGATGGAATTTTATTTAAAACTTTGAACTTAAAATACGGACCAGTGAAGGTAAAAGAAACTTCTGGAAAAGTAGAAGAAATTCAAAAAGCATCTCGTTTGGAAATGTTGGATTTGAATACAGGTAGTATCACTGTTTGGGAAATCCAAGAAGTGGACAAATCTGTAAATCCAGATAATTCATTATTTGCCGTCGACAACCTTAGCCGATAAACCCTTGTTAGAACCTGGTCTTATTCTTTTTCGCACCGGGTTTTCTGTAAAACCTAACATTTTACTTTCTCCTGAAGAGCTCGCGCATTTGCGAGCTTTGCGGTTGAGTAAAGAAGAAACTACCATCCAAATTCGCGATGGAGTCGGTGGCCTTTATGACTATCAGTTTTCACCTCATTCCAAAGAATTAAAATTTTTAAAAGAAACTCATCTCGCCAGGAAAACAGAAAAGAAAACGGTTGCGATCGCCCTTCCGAAAGGAAACCGATTTGATTTCTTTTTACAAAAGGTAACGGAGATTGGCCTTGATTCGGTTGTTTTTCTTGTTTTTCGACATTCCATTCGTAAGGAATTCAATTTAGAGAGAGCAGAAAAGATTGTTAAGGAAGCAGCCTCTCAGTCCAAACAAACGGAACTCCTTAATCTTTCTATTGAACCTGCAGGGGAATGGATGAATTCACATAAAGAAAGTTTGGTGGTCTTTCATCCGCACGGAACCCAAAGGTTTGTTACGAATCTACTTACGGGAAAAATTCCCGTCATTGGACCTGAGGGTGGATTTCATGCGGATGAGGAAAAGTGGATGGAAGCCAATGGTATTCCTAAGCTTACCCTACCTGGTGGGGTACTCCGGACGGAAACGGCAGGCATTGTAGCCGCCAGTTTCCTTGTCTATGGAACGTAAAGGTTTAGACTAAAAACCCTTTTTTTACTACTTATTGGTAAGTAAAAGTAGAGTGGTGGATAAGTTACAGTTGGTAGAACAAGCAGTAAAGCAAGCAGAAGCAGCCGGGTAGTTGTCACCAGTCACGTCCGGGTATTTTCCTGCACAACCAGCATTACAAGCTTCCAGGCTTCCTCCCGTACAAGTTAAAATAAAGGTCATTAAGTTCCTTTCTATCGTTTTGTCTTCTCTCTTTTGACAAGATGTAGAGAAGATCATGACAAAACATAACACTACCAAAACAAAAAAACGATTCATATTCCTAAACTCCGTTCTCCCTGCATTTCGTCAATCGGTTCGTAAAAATCTTGACCCTTGTGACTTTTCCTATGCATTGGATGAGATTCTATATGTCAGACGGTCCTAAAAAGGTTTTAGAAAAAAAAGCGCACGGAGAGTTTGAATTCACCGCTTACGGGGAGTTTTTATCCTATTTCCACGCCCATATCGATATTTTCAAAAAACTACTCAAAGCAAGGAAAATGGATCCGGCAAAAGTGGAAGAGGTCGCCAAGCAGATCAAATCCTACATGACGGGAAATATCAAAAAAACCGACCAATTCTTTGAACACCTCCCACAATTTGCAACGATGTTAGGTGTACCTCAAAATGAAGTATCTGCTTATTTAAATTCTAATTTTATCGAAGTTCTAAACAAAGTCCAAGAAAAGTTAAAAACCCAGGAGTTGGAAAAACTCGAAAATGCTCCGGCACCGAGTTTTGCATCCATTGCAGAAGAAATCGTCGAACGACTCCAAGTCACGCATCCAAAAGATTTTGTTTTTGCCCAAAAAGGAATTCTGACTGTTCTTGAAAATCCGCTGACAGGGGAAATCATCGAACCCAAAGGGCTTATGGCAGAATCGGCAAAAGCCGCTCTTGCTATGCCTTCCAGTGCGGAATCAGAAAAAGAACCACTCTCTCTTACCGATGCTTTGGCCACTGCGAATGCTCCTCCCATACCGGTTGCCAAAAAACAATCTCTCATTCCCGAAAAGGACAAATCCATTCTTTTGGAAATTGTGGAGACCTTTGGAGATATCCTCACAGGAGAATTATTAGAAGTAAAAATTGGTCCTGACCCGAAAGACAATCCCGCCGTAGAAACTGCCCAAACTAGTAACCAATCAAGTTCCGACGAATACGAAATTGAAGATTTGGAATTTGATGATTCTGATTCGACATCCAACCAAAGTTCTGGATCCAACACGGTTGACTCAGATGATTTTTCACAGGATATAGATGTTGATTTTGAAGAACCAGAAATTGCGACACCTACCGATCCTAATTTAGCAAGATTAGAATCTTTTAATGTCAAAGAGTTTATGGATCTCGTACAAACCATTACAGGATACCAAACTAAGTCGGACCAGGTTGGATACCAAAACTGGTTACGTGGGCTTTCTGAGTTTGAAAAGGCTGTTGTGTCTTTACGCACTCAAGTTCTCAAAGAACAAAAAAATGAAGCCGTGGATTGGAATTCTCTTTTCCAAATGATGAGTTCTAAGTCTGATTTGAGTCGTGAAGTTTTAGTTGGGATTACTAAAAAACTAAAAAACTTTCAGATCGTAAAACTTACGTTAGATCGTATGATTCAGGAATTTAAAAAAGGAAATCCTGAGTTTATGCAAATGGTGAAGATGGCATGGCCACATATCCAAAAAGCATTTTACGAAGTTCCGAATTATACCCAAGTACAAACTCTTTTAAAAGGAATATTGTCGCGAGTGGCGGACGAAAACCATAAAAGAGACTTCTCTAAAATCTTTACTATGGCTCTCAATTTTATCCAATCTAAATTTCAGGTATAAACATGATAGGGGAGAAATACTCTCTTCTATTTTTTAACTTTAGTTTTAAGTTAGGGGTTCTAACTTTTTTTCTTATGGTTCCTTATTTCTCTCTTGGTTCGGAACCAAACTCTAAGATCATTGTTGATCCTCTTTTACAGAAACCTTGGATCCCTGATGCGGAAGAGGAAGAAAGCCGTAGTTTTCACCGTTTTTTATCTGAAAAAAGAAACAAACAATCCACAGTCAAAAAAAAAGATTCTCATGGTCGCAACTTTCTAGTCACACCCGCAGGCAAAATGCGGTTTCTGATTGATGATGAATATATAAAAGAATTTCCAATCATCACAGAAGCAGACATTGCAGCAAAGGAACTAGAAGCCCTCTATGAGGTTCGTAAAGAAAAGGATGTAGTGTTTCTTGGAAAAGGAATCCATCTCTGTTACAGGTTACAAAGGGAAAAGGAACCAGGTTTTTTTCCTAATTGGCTTGTGCGTTCTAATGAAATCACAAATCGTGCGGCCAATGAGTGGTCAGACCAAACCATTCCTTTGGATTTGGTAAGTGACCCTTATGGATGTTATGTGACCTCTGAAAAACCCAAAGACCAATTGGTTTTAGAATCGGAATCGTTTCGGTATCGAATTCGATTTTCTTCAGAACTTCGTTATGAGGGTCTTTTTGGAAATCGCCTTGGAGTTTATGGTGAAAACAGAGATTCTATTTATCGAATGGTACGATTTGTACAATTTCTTTCCAATTATTTACCGGAAGGACAAACCGAATGGGATGAAGCTTTTACTCTCCAGGTATCAGGGAAAAAGAAAAAAAAACTTCCTAAAATCATTTTGTCTATTGGGTCTAGTTTTGATAAAACAAGGCCCCTTCGAGATACAAAAAACTACTTTCGTTTTTGGGATTCCATGCGTTCTCTTACTCCTGCCCTCATTCGCAAATTAGGGTTTAAAAGAACCGAAACCAAATCGGAATACTTGAGTGAATGGACGGAGGTAGATGAAATTGGAAATTCTGTTGCAATGGAAATGAAAGAATATTATCTTTATAAAGCGCCTAGAGGTTATTTTCTTTCCTTATCTTATCCTAAAAGAGAAAAGGAAACGGCAGAGAACTATTGGCAAACCATTCGAAGTTCATTTGAGGTAAAGGAGTAACGGATGTTTGTTGGTTTCGTTGAAAATCAAAACAGAAAAAAACGCGAACCAAACGAAGAACCATTTCCTTCCATTTTTATTTTCTGGATAGGGCTTTCTTTTATTTTTGGATTTGGTTTTTTTCTACTTCCTTTTGGTGCATTTTTCCCACTTTCCATTTCTGTATGGGCCATCCTCATTTTATTTTTACCCGTTTTGTTTTTGGGGATTTTAGTTTCTAAAAAAACAGGTTTTAAGATCCTACTGGCTGTTTTTTTATCCTTACTTGCAGGGGTAAACTCTGTTTTGTTTTTAGGTGATTCCATTGGATATGGATTGGGTATCACGGCAAAGACAGAAGTATTACCGGAAGAAACGTCTCAGTATCTAAACTACCGTTATTTATTCTTACGTGATTTTTATTTGGATGAATCAACAGCAGGAGAATTTCGTTCTCCTCTTTTGGTGCGAAGAAGGTCTGGAGGTTCTGTTTATGGACCTGTGATTCGGTTCCAATACAAACTGGTTCGTTCGGTCTCCGGTAAAGAAATCAAACCTCCGTTATATGCTATTTGTTATTCAAAAGAAGATATCAAATGCCATCTCTCTAGTTTATTTTCGGGTGGGGTTGTTTTACGAGAACCCATTTGGGATCTGGAAGATCTTCCTTTGGCCAAGGACTCCGTTTACCTTGTTTGGCGAGGGCCAATGGAAACAGAGATGTTTACTAAGTGCATTTTTTCCCTTCTGTTTTTTCTATTTCTTGTTTTGGTTTGGGCAGTAGTGGTTTATTTTCCATTTTGGAAGGAAAAAACATCTTAATCTTTTCTTAATACCAGACTCTACCATCTTAAGTAAACAGCTCTTTGCAATTGGAAACAATTGTGAGAGAATTTACTTATGAATGAGTTACTTTATTTCCCTTTCTTTGTTGGGTTACTGGTTCTTCTCTCTCCCTTTGTCGGATACTACATGGCGATTGTTTTAAACGCCAAACGTTTACCAGTCGAATCTATTTTTCAGCGGTTTCTCTTTTCTGGTGATCCTCCCTCGCAAACGCCGAAACAATATTTAAAAAGTATGATTGTCTTCCATACCTTGGGAGGAGGGATTTTGTTTTTAATCTTAAGGTATCAGAATTTACTGCCCTTGAATCCATTCGCACTTCTTGGTATGAACTGGGATCTTGCCCTGAATACAACCATCTCCTTTATTACAAATACCAATTGGCAGGCTTATTCTGGAGAAAGCCAACTAAGCAATTTTTCTCAAATGGTGGGACTCGTTCCGCAAAACTTCCTCAGTGCCGGTGTTGGGATTTCTGTCCTAGCGTTTGTCAGTCGGTCTATTGTTTCTTCTAAGGAAACTAAGTTTGGGAACTTTTGGCAGGACCTATTTCGTTCTACCTTTTACATCCTACTTCCTCTGTCTTTTATCATCGGGATTTTACTTGTGAGCCAAGGGGTCATACAATCCTTTCAAGATCCGTTAAAAGTAGTTGGGTTAGATGGGCAAAACCAAACCATTCCCTTGGGGCCCGTGGCTTCGCAAATTGCTATCAAACAAATTGGAACCAATGGGGGGGGATTTTTTGGTGTGAATAGCGCACATCCATTTGAAAATCCAACACCTCTATCGAACTTCATTCAAATGTTTTCGATTCTCTTTTTGCCAGCTTCCTGTGTATTTTTATATGGAAAAATCACAAACTCATTTCGACATGCTTGGGTTGTGTTCTTTGTGATGTTGGCTTTTTTTATCTTAGGTTTTGTCGGTATTTTTTATTCGGAATGGAACCATCCTGGGTTTTGGGAAGGTAAAGAGTTTAGGTTTACTCTGACAGAATCCACTCTTTGGATGTCCTCCACAACGGCCGCTTCCAACGGATCTGTCAATTCCATGCATGATAGTTATTCACCACTGGCTGGAGGGATTGCCATTTTCCAAATGATGTTAGGTGAGATCATCTTTGGAGGTGTGGGAACAGGAATGTATGGAATGGTTTTATTTCTGATCCTTACTGTATTTTTGTCAGGACTCATGACTGGTCGAACCCCTGAATACTTTGGCAAAAAGATTGGTAGTTATGAAATCAAATGGACTTTGTTTGGAATCCTTGCACCTACTGCTTGTATTTTGATCGGAACCATGATCACCATCTTTTTGGAATCCGGTTATTCGGCAAAAGGTCCACATGCTTTATCCCAAATCCTTTACACATATAGTTCTGCTGCAGGAAATAATGGTTCTGCCTTTGCTGGGTTTGGTGCTGACAATTTATGGGGAAATTTATCTATCGGATTCTCTATGTTAATCGGTAGGTTTAGTGTGATTTATGCTGTGGTTGTGGTTACAGGTAGTTTGGGAGGAAAGGTCACCACTTTATCTTCGGAAGGAAACTTTAGGTTAGATACTGTGTTATTCGGCGTTTTGACATTTAGTGTCATACTCATTGTCTGTGGACTTTCTTTTTTCCCGGTTTTGGCTCTCGGACCAATACTAGAACATCTATTAGTCGAAAAAGGTATATTTTTTTAAGAGGAATTGATGATGAATACTCAAAATCTAATATCGAAAGAACTGCTTCGTATTTCTTTCTGGAATGCTTTACAAAAGTTTTCTCCGAAAAATGCATTTTCAAATCCAGTGATGGCTACTGTTTGGATAGGAACTTTGATACTTTTTGTTCAAATTCTTTACTATGCATTTCTTGGGACTTCGCTTCAGAGGGAACTGCCTATATTTTTTTGGTTAGTTCTCACTTTGTTTTTTGCAAATTTTGCAGAGAGTGTGGCCGAAGGGCGGGGTAAGGCCAGGGCTGATAGTTTACGAAAAACTAGATCGTCCACCATATCCAAAAAAGTGGAATCGATAGGAAGTCAAAGTTATATAGAAGTTCCTTCAACGGATTTGAAAATCAATGACATTGTTCTTGTGAATGCAGGAGATTCGATACCTGGCGATGGGGAAGTTGTTTTAGGAATTGCTAGTGTAGATGAATCGGCAGTGACGGGAGAGTCGGCCCCTGTCATTAGGGAAAGTGGAGGAGACAGGTCAGCGGTCACAGGAGGGACGAAAGTCATTTCTGATCATTTATACATTCGAATCACTTCTAAACCCGGAGAAAGTTTTATTGATAAAATGATTGCTATGATTGAAGGAGCAACAAGACAAAAAACTCCGAATGAAATTGCTTTAGGGATCGTACTTTTTGCACTCACGATTCTTTTCTTTTTAGGTGTTTTGTCACTTGTTCCGATTTCAAGTTTTGTTGGAAAACAACTCGGTGAAAATTGGGATTTTTCTTTTTCGATTTGGTTGGCACTATTTGTTTGTTTGATTCCTACAACCATTGCCGCACTTTTGAGTGCGATTGGGATTTCAGGAATGGAGAGACTCATTCGCTGTAATGTCATTGCCAAAAGTGGAAAGGCAGTAGAGGCCGCAGGTGACATTCATGTTTTGTTACTGGATAAAACGGGGACAATCACTCTCGGAAACAGAGAGGCCCATCGTTTTTATCCTTCTCAAGGTATTACCGAAGAACAGCTCGCAGATGCTGCGCAACTTTCTTCATTATCGGATGAAACTCCCGAAGGAAGATCCATCGTTGTTCTCGCCAAACAGAAGTATGCGATTAGAGAAAGAAACTTAAAATCCTTAGATGTAAATTGGATTCCTTTTTCCGCTTCCACTCGAATGAGTGGTGTTGAAATTTCGGAAAATGGAAAACTGATTCGTAATATAAGAAAGGGCGCTTTTGATTCCATTCGAAAACATTTAGAATCCCAAGGAGGAACTGTCTCTGGGGGGATGCAAATGGTATCAGAGGAAATTGCAAAAAAGGGAAGTACTCCGATTTTGGTTTCCGAAGGAAATCAGCTACTCGGGATCATCGAACTAAAGGATATTGTTAAGGGAGGACTGAAAGAACGTTTTGCGACGTTGCGTAGGATGGGAATTCGAACTGTAATGATTACGGGGGACAACCCACTGACAGCTGCTGCGATTGCGGCGGAAGCTGGTGTTGATGATTTTATTGCCGAAGCCACACCAGAAGCAAAGTTAAAACGAATTCGGGATGAGCAAGCTAACGGGTATTTGGTGGCTATGATTGGAGATGGAACCAACGATGCACCGGCTCTGGCTCAGTCCGATGTGGGAGTTGCCATGAATACGGGAACTCAAACAGCAAGAGAAGCAGGCAACATGATTGATTTAGATAGTAACCCAAGTAAACTGATTGAAATTGTCGAAATTGGAAAACAGCTTCTTATGACAAGGGGGGCACTCACTACTTTTAGTATTGCCAATGATATTGCAAAATACTTTGCCATCTTACCTGCGTTATTTTTACCATTAGCACCGTTAAACATTATGCAATTGTCAAGTCCAGATCATGCCATTTTGTCGGCTGTGATCTTCAATGCTCTTGTGATTCCACTACTCATACCACTTTCCTTACGTGGTGTGAAGTATATACCTAAATCACCAGATGCGGCTTTACTTCGCAATTTTGTCATTTATGGAGGGGGAGGGATGATCTTTCCTTTTTTTGGAATCAAACTCATTGATTTAATTTTATCTGGAGGTTATTTATGAAATCAAAGGAAACATCCAATCAGTTGGAAATTGCGATCAGGTTCTTTTTTCTATCCTTACTTGCGTTTGGTTTTTTGTATCCACTTGCTGTCACTGGTATCTCTCGGACCATCTTTCCATCGCAAGTGGAAGGGAGTTTGTTGTTGCTGAATGGAAAAGTGGTTGGTTCTGAACTATTTTCGCAGTCACTGCATTCACCGATTTTGTTTCGGTATCGTCCCAGTGCCGCTAGTTTTAACACCTTACCGAGTGGGGCCTCTAATTTGAGTCCCACTAGTTTGGATTTAAAGACGAAGGTAGAAGAAAGAAAAAAAGAATTAAACGACTTAGGAATGAATACAGAAGAATGTTCGGAACTCATGTATGCTTCCGCTTCTGGACTGGATCCACATATTTCGACTCGTTGCGCTTATGAACAAACAAAATGGATTAGCAGACAAACCAAAATACCTATAGAAACTTTAAATAAATTAGTTCTTAAATATACGGAATATCCATTGTTTGGGTTTATCGGTCGGGAACGAGTGAACGTAACAAAATTAAATTTAGAATGGAAACAATTGATCCATGAATGAAGGAAAACGTCCCGAAGATTTTCTATCTCTTGCTAACCAAGAAGAACCCAAGAAAAAAGGTATCCTGAAGGTATACTTCGGGATGTCTCCTGGTGTTGGAAAAACCTATGCTATGTTAACCGAAGCCCACCATTTGAAAGAAGAAGGGGAAGATGTTCGGATTGGTATCGTGGAAAGTCATGGTAGGTCGGATACAAAGGCATTGATCGAAGGTCTGGATTGGATTCCTCTAAAAAAAATTGAGTACCGTGACAAAGTATGGGAAGAAATGGACTTAGAGACAATCTTAAAAGAGAGACCTAGTTACGTACTGGTTGATGAGCTTGCTCATACCAATATTCCTGGCTCTGTGAATAAAAAAAGATATCAGGATATTTTTAGCTTACTCGATGCGGGAGTTCATGTGTTATCTACCGTGAATGTACAACATCTTGAGAGTCAGGTGGATTCTATCGAAAAAATCATTCAAAGCCCTGTAAAAGAAACCATTCCTGATAGCATTCTTGAAAGAGCCGATGAACTTGTGTTAATTGATATCATTCCAGATGAATTATTAAAGAGATTGTCGGATGGGAAAGTTTATATCCCAGAAAAAGTAGTTTCAGCAAAGGAAAACTTTTTTCGAAAAGAAAATTTAACATACCTTCGTGAATTATCTCTGTCTTATACGGCAAAATATGTAGAGAAGAAAATGCCACAAGGAAGGGAAAGGATTATGGTTGCGATCTCAGCAAACCCTAACTCTAAAACACTTCTTCGGAATGCAAAAAGATTGGCTTTGGAAAGAAATTCTGAATTGTATGTGTTCTTTTCAGAAAATGAAGAAAATAAAAATCCTGAGTCCTTTCATTCCATCCGATCACATATTCGGTTTGCCAAAGAATTAGGTGCAGAAGTTGTTCACTCTTTTGAATCTGATCCCGTAGTGGGGATCGTTTCTGCCGTTCATGAAAAACGTATCCATCGTTTGGTGATTGGGGGCTCAAGAAAAAATAGATTCCTAGATCCCTTTCATACAAATATCACAACAAAGATCATTAAATCCCTCCGAGATGTAGAAATCATAGTGGTTCCTTTTCAAGATGATCGTTCCTTTCAGTTCGATTTTTATAAAAAACTAATTCCTTCGTCTGGAATCAGACAATATCTATCTGTATTTGCGTTAACTTTATTTGTGACTTTGTGTAACCAAGTTTTAAATGCATATATAGGATACTGGGCCATATCCATTCTGTATTTGTTTTATGTGGCTGTTCTTGGAATGTTTTTTAGTCGCGGTCCTGTGTTACTTGCTGCAATTCTTTCCGCTTCCTTTTGGAATTACTTATTTATCCCTCCACTTTATACATTTTACATTTCGAAATTAGAAGATGCTCTTATGTTTGTCATCTTTATGCTCATTGCTCTCATTAATGGAGGTTTGACTGCAAAACTTAAAAAAAACGAAACAAAACTTAGATCCAGAGAAGAGAAGTTATCTATTTTATATGAACTCACTCATGATTTATCGAAAACATCTTCTGCCCCGGAAATCATCAAAATCGGAGATAATTTTTTTAAAAAAATATTCCCGTTCCCAGTAAAACTTCATTTTTATCAAAATGGAGAATTTGTTCCAGCCATAGAGGATCAGAAAGATTTGGGAGTGGCGACCTGGACCATTAAAAACGGAAAACCAGCCGGTAAATACACAGAAACCTTATCTTTATCCAACATCACTTTTTATCCCTTGGTCTCTCCTGGAGGAATTACTGGTGTGATTCGTGTGACTTCTTTAGAAGAACCTAGTTTGGAGCAAGAAGTTCTTTTAAACACGGTTGCCAATCAAGTTGCCTTAGCACTTGATAGAGATACTCTTTCTGAAGATTCTAGAAAAAATTTTTTACTGAAGGAATCTGAAAAATTATACAATTTAGTTTTTAATTCTCTCTCTCACGAGTTAAAAACTCCGCTAACTTCGATTCAAGGGTCTGCTTCGGCTTTGTTAGATCCTGAAATTGATTCCGATCCTACTGCCAGAAAGAATTTGATTGAAGAGATCCAAGAGAGTTCCCTCGTTTTAAATCTGCTTTTGGGAAACCTTCTTGATATTAGTAGAATTGAATCTGGCTATTTGACTTTAAAAAAAGAAAAAGTTCATCCTTCTGAGATCATCCATGATTCAGTATCTTTCTTAGGGAAAAATAAAGCCAATCATTTGATAAAAATTCTTATCAATGATTTGGATACTCCCATTGAACTTGATCGGGTTCTTTTTTCTCATGCTATTTTTAATTTGCTTTATAACGCTTGTTTGTATACCCCAAGTGGCTCAACAATTTGGGTTTCCTTACAAAAAAGGGAAAATCATCTTCAGTGGATTGTGGAAGACAATGGAAAAGGTCTTCCTGCAGATTCCTCGTATATTTTCCAAAAGTTTTATCGGGGAGAATCTTCTGGTAAAATTGGAACTGGCCTTGGTCTTGCTATTTCTAAATCCATTGTAGAGTTACATGGTGGAACCATTGAGGCAATGAACCGAAAAGACGGTGGAGCTCGCTTTCTCATTGACGTACCCATTTCTGTGCCATGATAATATAGATTGTGAAGGATCTAATTCTTTTAGTTGATGATGATGGCGCCATTCGAAAGATGTTGCGCATTGCGCTTGAGGCCAAAGGTTATACCACCATAGAAGCTGTATCGAAAAAGGATGCCATTGAATCGATTGCTCTAAACTCTCCAAAATTAGTTTTGTTAGATTTGCAACTTCCCGACGGGAGTGGATTGGATGTCATTAAAGAGGTAAGAGCATTTTCAGAGATTCCATTTCTTGTTTTATCTGTGATGAATGCAGAGGAAGATAAAGTTGCTCTTCTAGATGCCGGTGCGGATGATTATATCACAAAACCCTTTAGTATGGGAGAATTACTCGCAAGGATTCGAACAGCCCTTCGTCGTCTTCCTGTAGAAGAAACTCCGGCCAATTGGGATAGTGGAGGTCTCGTCGTCGATTTTCTAAATTACCGAGTCATTAAAAATCAGACTCAAATCCGACTAACACCTACAGAATTTCAAATCCTTACCTTTCTCATTAAAAATTCAGGTAAGGTGATCACTCATGAAGTTTTGATTAAAAAAATATGGGGAGAACAGGCGTTAAATGAGATGAACTCTCTTAGGGTCCATATCACACAATTACGAAAAAAAATAGAAGATTCTCCGAGTGATCCGCGTTGGCTTGTGACCGAACCTGGAATTGGTTACCGTTGGGTAAGCCATTGATTCTTTCCATCAATACAGAAATTTTATTAGAAGAATTTGTAGTTCTAGCCTAAAAGTCTTAGAAAAAAGGAACCTTTTTCCCCTCACTTCGGTCTAAATACTGTTCATAGATGTTTCTCCTTATGATACCCGCAGGGAGGGGTCAATATCCCTGATTTTCTTTTTTTTCTTTCCAAACTAATTCCTCTTCCTAAATTCTCTCCATGTTCGTCCGGTTCCGGTATCCTGTCCTCCTTCTCCTTTCCTTATTTTTGGTTCGTTCTGATTTCACACAAAGCCAACCAGCCAGTATTGAATTTTTTACTCCGAATGGATTTGTCAAACAGCCCAAACAAGTGACCGTTCGTTTTACGAAACCCATGGTGGCCCTCGGTGACATCCGCCCCAAAGTAGATATTTTCCAAATCCAATGCCCACTCACCGGAACTAGCCGGTTTCTTGATTCTACAACTTGGGTTTATGAATTTGAAAAGGAAGTGCCTGGTGGTGTTGAGTGTTCCTTCCAATTGAAATCCGGAACTAAAACTTTGAGTGGGGAAACGGTACAAGGAGAAAGTTTATTTTCTTTTCATACTGGTGGGCCTTCTGTTGAGTATTCCTCACCTTACAACGGTTCTTTGATTACCGAAGATCAAATTTTCATTTTACATTTAGATGCAAAACCAGATTTAGCTTCTTTCCAAAAATACGTGTACTTTCGTTCGGAAGAATTAGGAAATAGGATTCCGATTGTTCTCGTTACTGGGTCGGAGAGAAAATCAATCCTTAGAGCAACAGAAAGTAGAGATTCAGAAGAAACCATTCTTTTGAAATCAAAACAAACCTTCCTTCCCGAAAGACAAATCCAACTAGTGCTTGGGAAAGGAACCAAATCTGTTTGGGGTGGTGAGATCCGAGAAGATGAAGTCATTCCTTTTACAGTAAGGCCTGTATTTTCAGCTCGGTTTAGTTGTGAGAGAGTGAATGCAAAAGCAGATTGTATTCCTATCCTTCCTGTTTCTCTTTCGTTTAGTTCAGCGGTTCCACTTTCTTTATTAAAGAAAATTAAACTAGTTTCCAAAGAAGGAAAGGAATATCCTATCTCCCCCTTTACGGAAAAAGGAACTGAATTTTATGAATGGGTTAGTTTCCCTGGCCCATTCCCTGAAAATGGTGAATTCGAAATCCGAATCCCTGAACTCGTAGATGATACAAACAGAAGTTTGTCGAACCAGGCTTCCTTTCCTTTAAAATTCAAAACAGATGAATTTCCGCCGCTCGCAAAGTTTAGTGCAAAATTTGGAATTTTGGAATCAAAAGCCAAACCTGCGTTACCTGTAACTCTTAGAAATTTAGAAGCAAACCTTCCTTTAAAATCTGTTTCCCTTGGCACAAGTGGTAAAAGCCAAAAAACAATGGATATTTTAGAAATCCAAAAATGGTTTCAAATACTTGCTTCTCGCGAAAGAGAACAATCTGTATTTCAAAATTCTCCGGCTAATGCTGGAATTTCTTCTTTTTCACTGCCGAAACCCAATGGGAAAAAACCAATGGAAGTGGTCGGGATTCCTTTGGAAACTCCTGGGTTTTATGTGGTAGAACTTGCCAGTGATATTCTTGGTAATAGTCTTCTCGAAAAAAAAGGGAAGATGTATGTCTCGAGTGCGGCTCTGGTGACAAATCTTTCTGCTCATTTTAAATGGGGAAAGGATACAAGTTTAGTTTGGGTGACAAACCTCGACCAAGGTCTCCCAGAGCCAGGAGTTCAAATCAAAATTTTGGACTGCAAAGGGAACTTACGCGGAGCCGGGATCACCGGAAAAGATGGAAGTATGTTGTTTGGAAATTTGAATTTCCAGGATGTACCTTATTGCGGTTATCATGAGTTAGGTTCTGGCCTTACTGTTTTTGTTCAAAAAAATGACGATATCAGTTTCACCTCCAGTACTTGGGATAAAGGCATTGAAAGTTGGCGTTACCAACTCCCCAATGCGACAACTGGCCACTCTAAGGAAATTAAATCCATTGTGCTCGACAGGACCTTGTTTAAAAAAGGAGAAACGGTTCACCTAAAACACGTTCGGCGTGGCTTTGGAAATAAGGGACTCATCGCAGCAGATCCCAAAGAATACCCAACACAAGTCATCGTAAAACATGAAGGTTCAGGTGAGTCCTATCCTTTACCCCTCGTTTGGTCTTTTCCTGGCCATGCAGAATCTGAATTTAAAATTCCAAAGAACGCAAAACATGGTGTTTATATCGTTTATTATCCTTACTCCAATGAGGATACAAGTTATGGGGAAAATGTCGCTCAGTTCAGAGTGGAAGAATTTCGACTTCCCGTAGTCAAAGGAAACATTCAGCTTTCTGGAGATAAACAAGAGTTAGTTTCTCCCAAAGAGTCCAAAGTTTTATTCGGTTTGGAATACCTTTCTGGTGGAGGGGCCGGAAATTTCCCTGTTAAAATTCGTTCTCAAGTTGTACCCAGTCAATATTCTCCAAAAGAAGAATATTCTGCATTTTCTTTTTCACCGGAATCTTTAAAGGAAGGAAAATGGAAAACCAGTGGGTATGAAGAAGAAGAGGTCGAGGAAACAAAACCAGAAGTTTTATCGACTTCTTTAAAAACCGACGAAAAAGGCTTTTTACAATATACCTTTGGCGGACTGAAGCCAGTTCCAGGGTATGGAAGTTTCCAAGTGGAAATGGAATATGCGGATCCTTCAGGAGAAATCCAAACTGTGTCCAGAAGTTTTCCTGTTTCTCCGTCCGAAGTACATTTGGGAATTTTACCGGATGGATGGATGTTTACGGAAGATAACGTAAAACTTCAATTAGTTGCTCTTGATACAAAAGACAAAGCGATCAGTTCACAAAAAATCAAAGTCACTGCCTATAAAAGAGAATTTTATTCTAATCGCAAACGACTTGTGGGTGGTTTTTATGCTTATGAACATTATGAAGAGGTGACAAAGCTCGGAGAGTTTTGTGAAGGCAAAACCGATTCGAAAGGAATTCTCATTTGTGAAGGAAAATCACCATCTGTCGGTGACATTGTATTTCTCGCAGAAACCAAAGACCAAAAAGGAAATCCGACCAGTTCCGGATACAGTGTTTGGGTCAGCTCCAAACAAGAAGCCTGGTTTGATGTTAGTGACCACAATCGTATGGACATCTTACCTGAAAAACGTTCTATTGATGTTGGAGAAACCATTAAGGTTCAAATTCGTTCTCCTTTTCGGGAAGCCACAGCTCTCGTAAGTTTAGAACGAGAAGGTGTGTTAGATTATTTTGTCACGCAGGTATCCGGAAAAGATCCTCTGATTTCCATTCCGATTAAAAAGGAATATGCACCCAATGTATTTGTCTCCGTTCTGCTTGTTCGAGGCCGAGTGGGAGATCCTAAACCAACAGGACTTGTGGACTTAGCAAAACCGGGATACCGACTTGGTCTTACGATGTTAAAAGTAGGATCCAAACCATACACTTTGTCCGTTTCTGTCAGCCCAGATAAAAAGTTATACCAAGTGAGAGAAACAGCGAATGTAGAGTTAGAAATCAAAACGGCAGATGGTAAGGTTCCCTCTGAATCTACGGAAGTCACTCTGGCTGTTGTGGATGAAGCTCTCCTTGAACTTTCTCCAAATCCTACTTGGAATCTTCTGGATACCATGATGGGAACAAGACCTCATTCTGTGGGGACTTCCACCGCTCAGTCGCAAATCATCGGAAAAAGACATTTTGGTCTGAAAGCAAAACCAGAGGGAGGGGGAGGTGGAAAACAATCCACTCGTTCTCTTTTTGATACCTTAGTTTATTGGAAGGGGAAGGCCATTGTGGGAAAAGATGGAAAACTAAAGTTTAGTTTTCCTCTCAATGATTCTTTGACCAGTTTTCGAATCGTAGCCGTTGCCACTTCTGGTGCAAAGGAATTTGGCACTGGGATGAGCAAAATCCAAACCACACAAAAAATCCAATCCTTCTCGGGGATTCCACCTGTGGTTCGGTTAGGAGATTCTCTTCGTCATGAAGTAACCCTTCGCAGTGCAGGCGAATCAAAAGAACAACTTCGTTTAAGGTTATCTGTTACGGATTTAAAAAATGGCACAGAAACAAAAGAAGATTTAGAAACGAAATCAGCGATCCTCGCTCCCGGAGAAACTAAGGTTGTGTTTTGGGATTTAATTGTTCCGGATACCACCAAACGAAAGTTTAGTTTAGAAGTTTCTTCACCGACTGGAGTTGTCCTTGATAGGTTAACTGTGGATCAAACAGTTTTGCCGGTAGATACAGAAAGAGTTTACCAAGCAGGACTATTTTTGTATGAATCTCCGATTCAGGAAACGGTGAGGGTTCCCGAAGGATCACAACCAAACTCTGGTAAAATGGTATGGAAGGCTTCTCCTACAATTCTCACTAGCCTTTCAGGAATTCAAACCTATTTCCAAAATTATCCTTACCAATGTATGGAACAGCGGGTTTCCAAAGCAATTGGCTTAAAATCAGAACCTATATGGAACGAAGTCTTCGCGGACTTAAATTCCTTTTTGGATTATGACGGGCTTGTGAAATACTTTGCCCGTATGGAACATGGCAGTGAAATTTTGACTGCTTATATCCTCACTTCAGCACAACTAACAAACAAAAATATTCCAGAAGAGGCCTTGGGTAAAATGATCCTTGGTTTACAAGGCTATTTAGAAGGACGGGTTAAGGGAGAAAGATACAAGTTTGGTGCAGATTCTGTGGTCCGAAAAATCATTGTTTGGGAAGCATTAACAAGATACCAAACTTATGAATGGGAACAAGTGCGTCCCGTATTTGAAGGAATTGAGTTTTTACCTACAGCTTCACTCATTGATCTTTCCGAAATTTTGGGTCGAGTGAATGGTGGAGATAGTTCTGTAAAGTCTCGTTTGACAAGTGTTTTACGTTCCCGTTTGAACATTCAGGGATCAGAACTTATAATAGCAGATTCTGGGTTTACCAACCCATGGTGGATTTTGGGAAGTCGAGACTATACAATGGCAAAACTTCTGCTTTGGGCTTTTTCCGAACCAAGTTATAAAAAAGATATGCCTCGTCTTATCAAAGCCTTTGTGAAGATGCAAAAAAAAGGAAGTTACGATACCACACTTGGAAACGCATATTCCATTTTAGTTTTTGATCGAGTGAGTAAACTTTTGGAATCGGAAAAAGTTTCCGGCGGAAAATTAAAAATCCAATCCTTAAAAGAAAGTTTAAGTCTTGAACCTAACGGAAAACAGACGGTTTCACAAACCATTGGCACAACACCGGAATCAGTATCCGTCAGTTATGATGGGAAGGGGAAACCTTGGGTGGAATGGTCAGTGAAGTCTATCCTTCCTCTAAAGGCTCCCATCTCGAGTGGGTACAGGTTGAAACGAACTTGGGAACCTGTCCAAGTAGCAAAACCAGGAGTCCTATCGAAGGGAGATACGATCCGAGTGACGATAGAAATCCAAGCAGATTCCGATAAAACTTGGGTGGTTGTGGAAGATCCGATTCCGCCGGGATCCTTACCTTTGGGTCGGGGATTTGGGCGTGAATCTATCATTTCGCAAGGATCAAATACGGGAGACTTTTCCTATTATTTAAGTTTTGAAGAAAAAACTTTGTCTCAGTACAGAGCGTATTTTGAATACCTGCCGAAAGGTACCCATACCTTGGAACATAGCTTCCGATTGAACCATACGGGAACGTTTCAATTGCCGGCCACTCGGGTCGAGGCTATGTATTCTCCCGAAACCCATGCGGAATGGCCGAATGAAACTGTGAGGATTTCGGAAAATAAGGACTAGGAAAAGTTTACGGATAAAGTGGGCCTGGAATTATGACTCTAATGGGTCCGAACCAAGCCCCTCTATTCCCGATCCGAATCCTCAAAATTACCCTTTGGTTTACCGTTTTTTTTTATCTATTTTTTTTAATCTTTAATACAAGTTTTACCATCATGGGAGTCGATGTAGGTGACTTCCTGAAACAGTACTTAGGTGCTTTTTTTGGAGTTTACCTCTCTACAACGGTAAAAGTTTTTTCTGTTTTTCTCTTTTTGCACCTAAGTCTTTTTTCTCTGATTCATTTAACCTATCATTTTTTAAAACGTTCTGACGTTCCTTGGTATGAGTTATCTGCTTGGGTAATCTTAATCGAATCTTTGGCTCTTTGTCATTCGATGGTAAGTTTTCCACAAATTTATGGTGAGTTCTTTTTCTTTCGGTATCCGTCTTTTGCTCCTTTTCTTTATTTTTTAACGGATCATACAAGTCCTGGTTATTTTAGTTTTGTATTGGGATTTCTTATTTTTGGATTTGTTTTGATCCTTTTTAGACAAATCTACTTTCATAAAAACAAAGAAAGTTTTTTTAGTTTGGTTCATGTCCTTGTGCTTGGACTTATCCATACATCAGGTCAGTACATGATTGGGATTTTGTATTTTGCCATTCTTTTTTGGCAAGGGAAACATTACCAAAGAATTCATGTGAAGTCCTATGGTTTGATTGTATTCCTTTTGTTTTTTATTTATTTGGTTCCTGGGCTTTGGAATCAGATTGAGGCACTCACTCATTCCAAAGAAAAAGGAAAACCTCCTGTTTTCATCATCGCTGCTGATTCTCTTCGTTATGATAAAATTGCGCATAAATTAAATGGGCAAAGTATTACTCCTAACATTGATTTGTTTGCAAAAGATAGTTATGTGTTCCATGACCATCATACAACCATTCCCCGAACTTTCCCTAGTTGGGCTGATTTATTAACTGGGAAATATGCGATGAGCCATAAGGTTCGCGATATGTTTCCTTCTCCTGAAGAAAAACAAAGAATCGGATCTTCTGCTTTTCTGACAATCCAACAAAGATTAAAAGAAATCGGATATCGAAGTTATGCCATTGGTAGTTTTGCTGCTGATATTTTCCCCCGTGCTAATTTTGGTTTTGATGAGGTACTTGCTCCGAATTTTAATGCACGTATCATGACGGTTCAGAGGACTGCGGAATCACAACTATTTCTTCTACCTTTTCTTACTGGTTCTTGGTTTTCCGGTGGGATGTATTTGGAGGAAATGGACGGACTTTCCACTTGGGGTGATGGACGTCGAATTATAGATCGTTTCCGTTCGATTTTGAAAAGGGAAGGTGATGATGCATTTTCGGTAACATATTTTTCTAGTGTCATTCATTTCCCTTACACACCTGCCTATCCTTATTATAAAACTTTTACAAATCCTAATTATTATGGTAAGTATAAATATTTAAAATTTGTTGATCCCACAAATTCCACGGTTCCCAACGAAGAGGAAACAAAACAAATTAGAGGATTATTTGATAGTGCCGTTTATGCTTTCGATGCCGAGTTTGGGGATATCATTTCTGATTTAAAAGAAAAAGGAATTTATGACGAAGCCATCATCATTCTAACTGCTGACCATGGGGAAGCATTGTATGAAGATGTCCATGGCCAAGGTCATGGGGAACACCTCCGTGGAGAAGCTGTCACTCGTGTTCCTTTGATGATCAAGTTTCCAAACTCTGCGAGTCTTAAAAAACCAAATCATGAATTTTTTGGAATTACTTCCAGTGTGGATATATATCCAACCTTGATGGAATTTTTTGGAATCTCAACCAAACAAAACTACCCTGGACAATCTTTATTACCCATACTTGGAAATACCAATTGGACGGAAGATCGTTTGGTTTATGCAGAAACCGGAATTTGGTTTTCTGATGCAGGAGATCATTTTTTCCAAAAACAAAGAATTCCTTATCCGAATATCCTTTCTCTCCACCAAGTGATCCCGGAAGAAGATTACCAGATTATGATCACCGATCCAATTTACAGAGAAACCATTGCATTTTCAAAACATAGATCGGTTCAAAATTCCGATTTCAAATTAATATATATCCCGACACGACAAGGTGTCCTTTTTGAATTGTATGATCGAAAAAAAGATCCTCTGAATCAGAAGAATCTCTATCCCAATCACCCTATGGCTGCTAAAATGAAAGATGCGCTGTATAAAACGGTGATTCAATGGGAAGAGGCGACTCTCGCAGGAGAGTATTTAATACCAAGTTCTTTAACCGAAATAAATGAAAACGAATAAGAAAAGAGGAAACTATGCCGCAACGTAACGACTTAAAATCAATTTTGATCATCGGATCCGGACCTATCGTCATCGGGCAGGCATGTGAGTTTGACTATTCTGGAACACAAGCGACCAAAGCGCTTCGAGAGAAGGGGATTCGAGTGATTCTCGTAAATTCCAATCCGGCCACAATTATGACCGATCCCGATCTGGCTGATGCGACATACATTGAACCATTAACGGTTCCTGTTTTAGAAAAAATCATCAAAAAGGAAAAACCAGATGCCATCTTACCAACAGTAGGTGGTCAAACGGCCTTGAACTTGGCTCTTGCCCTTCATCGGGAAGGTGTGCTTGAGAAATACAATGTTGAACTGATTGGTGCGAAAGTAGACGCCATTCGAAAAGCGGAAGATCGTGAACTTTTTAAACTCGCGATGGAGAAACTCGGAATCCGTGTAGCTAAGTCTTTTATGGTTTCTGATATGGAAGCCGCCAGAAAAGCAAAAGATGAAATTGGATTTCCTATCATCATTCGACCAGCATTTACACTTGGTGGAACGGGTGGAGGAACCTGTTACGAAGAATCGGAATTTGAAGAAAAAGCACAACAAGGTCTTTCTGCTTCTCCCATTTCGCAGGTGTTAGTTGAAGAATCTGTGATGGGTTGGAAAGAATTTGAGTTGGAAGTGATGAGAGATCTCGCCGACAACGTTGTTATCATTTGTTCTATTGAAAATTTAGATCCGATGGGTGTTCATACTGGTGATTCAATCACAGTGGCACCACAACAGACATTAAGTGATAGAGAATACCAAAGACTTAGAGATATGTCTATTGATATCATCAGGGAAATTGGAGTCGAAACTGGTGGATCCAACATTCAATTTGCAGTGAATCCGGAAAATGGAGATGTCATTGTAATTGAAATGAATCCCCGCGTTTCCAGATCATCTGCTTTGGCTTCTAAGGCAACGGGATTCCCAATCGCAAAAATTGCCGCATTACTTTCTATTGGATTCACCTTAGATGAAATTCGAAATGATATCACTCGTGTCACTCCAGCAAGTTTTGAACCATCGATTGATTATGTTGTAACCAAAATTCCTAGGTTTGCATTTGAAAAATTCCCTGGTTCCGACACCACTCTTGGTGTTCAAATGAAAGCTGTTGGAGAGGCAATGGCCATTGGTCGTAACTTCAAAGAAAGTTTTCAAAAGGCACTTCGTTCCCTAGAAACAGATCGTTTTGGTTTTGGAAGCGATGGATATTTGAAAGAACTTTTGGAATGGGAGTCTGTTCCGAAAGAGGAAAGAAAAACTTGGCTCACAGCAAAGGTGAAACGTCCTACCGACAAACGAATCTTCTATGTAAAGATGGCTTTTGATTTTGGGATGAGTGTTGAAGAGATATTTGATATTTGTAAAATTGATCCATGGTTTCTTTATCAGTTCGAAGAATTATTTCAGTTAGAAAACAGGTTCCGAAAAGAAGGGCTCGTTATCATTGAAGAAATGAAAAAGGCAGGTTTTTCCAATCGCCAACTTGCTTTTCTTTCCAAAGAAGAACAGATCCTCGCACAAGTTCGTAGCGGTGCCGCTATTGAAATCACAAAGGCTAGAGTGGAAAAAACTCTTCGGGAAGAAGAAGAGGTCATTGAAAAATACTTAGAAGAAAAAAATATCCATCCAGTTTATAAACGAATTGATACCTGTGCAGGAGAATTTGAAGCCTTCACACCTTATATGTATTCTTCCTATGATGAAGAAGATGAAGCTGAGGTAACTTCTAAGAAAAAAGTAATGATTCTTGGTGGTGGACCCAATCGAATTGGGCAAGGGATCGAGTTTGATTATTGCTGTTGCCACGCTTCTTTCTCACTACAGGAAGCGGGAGTCGAGTCCATCATGGTAAACTCCAATCCAGAAACAGTTTCTACTGATTATGATACTTCCGATCGTTTGTATTTTGAACCACTGAGTCTTGAAGACGTAATGGCAATTTTCAAAAAGGAAAAACCTGATGGCGTTATTGTCCAGTTAGGTGGACAGACACCGTTGAAGTTGGCAAAGTCATTAGAAAAACGTGGAGTTCCCATATTAGGAACTAGTCCTGATTCCATTGACCGAGCAGAAGACCGTAAACGATTTGCTGAAGTATTGGAAAAATTAAACTTAAAGTCTCCTGATAACGGTATTGCTGCTTCCAAAGATAAAGCAAGAGAAATCGCTAGAAAAATTGGTTATCCGGTTCTTGTTAGACCATCCTATGTTTTGGGTGGAAGGGCGATGCTCATTGTAAATGAAGAATCGGAATTAGATAAATACATGGAAGAAGCAGAAGAGGTATCGGAAGATAGACCACTTCTTGTTGATTCCTTTTTACAAGATGCAACCGAAGTCGATGTAGATGCTCTATGCGATGGAAAAGATGTATTCATCGCGGGAATTATGGAGCATATCGAAGAAGCGGGAATTCACTCAGGTGACTCCGCCTGTGTATTACCTCCTCAAACAATTTCCCAACGTATGTTGTTAGAAATTGAGGAAGCAACTTACCGTTTGGCATTGGAGTTAGATGTTAAGGGTTTGATTAACGTTCAATACGCAATTAAAGATGAAACTCTTTATGTTTTGGAAGTAAACCCGCGCGCATCTAGAACTGTTCCTTTTGTGGCAAAGTCGATAGGTATCCCTGTTGTGAAAATTGCAGTAAGACTTATGTTAGGTGAACCTTTGGCGTCCTTTAAACTAGGAAAACGTTTTTCAGCACCGATGATCACTGTAAAAGAAGCAGTATTACCTTTCAGTAAGTTCCCTGGTGTGGATACCATTCTTGGTCCTGAGATGAGGTCCACGGGAGAAGTTATGGGGGTTGCAACCACAAAAGGGGAAGCCTTTGTTAAGGCTCAGATCATGGCTGGTGAAGAACCTCCTAAACACGGAACGGTTTTTGTAACGATTAATGATAAAACAAAAAAAGAGTTACTCGAATCAGTCCGATCCTTATCTAACTTGGGATACAATATCATTGCAACAGAGGGAACACATAAGTTTCTTTCTGATAACGGAATCCTCTCTAGCAAAATTAACAAAATTTACGATGGATACTTTCCGAATGTGATCGATTACATCAAAGAGAAGAAAATTCATTTAATCATCAACACTCCGCTTTCGAGAGTTACGAGAGAAAATGCTTTTACTATCCGGCAAGCTGCGATCAAATACAAGGTTCCTTGTTTGACTACGGCACAAGCAGGTAAGGCATTAATCCATGGTTTGGTGGAGATGAAAGATAAAGGTTTTTCCGTGAATTCCCTTCAGGAAATCCACGCGAAACATAAAAAAAGTTAACGATAAATTAAAAATTTAGAAAATCTAGCAAAAGTTAAATTTTGTTAGATTTCTAAATCTTTTAGTATCGATTCAATCCGACTACGATTCACTCCAAAATCTGATTTCCCTAGACGGGATGCTGAACGGAAATGAAGTTGTTTGTTTTTTTCATCAAAATAAAATTCCACATCGTCCACATAACGCATCAGTCTGGAAGTGAACTCAACGTAAATATAATTCGGATTCTCCTGAATGATTTTGGTTCTTGGTGTTAATTCAATTTTCCCTTTTAATGCTGCATAAGCTTCCTTTAGAGGTTTTTTATAGGATAAGGAACTTCGGTAATGTTCCTTGTCATCTGGGTTTGCAAAACTACTCACACAGTTTGGTGTTGTGGGGCAGTCTGCCAATTTTTCCAATTTGATTCCTAGGTAGTCTGGCCTTGTTCCCGTACATCCTAGAAAAAATAGGAGGAGGACGGATAAAGTAAATGCGTGTAGTTTATGATTCATTGGATTTCTTTCCTATCATTGTTTTTTAGTTTTCTTAATTCTTTCTATTGGACATCACTTTTCGCCAATTAAGGAGAAAGAGATCCTGTAGAAAAGGTAAGTCACTTACTTTTTCTCGCCTGTGAATTTTGAACTCCAGTTCCTTGGGAAACTTACTTTCCAAAGGAACCAGCTTTCCCTTTTCATTCCCTTTCTTGATACCCTCGCTTTCTTTCTCCATTCCCCCGTAATTTCCCAAGATCCACTCATTCAAAACTCTGGTTTGAACCTTTTTCTTACTAAAATCCTCTCTACCGTCCCCTTCTTTCTGGTGAAGATTCGCGGGTATTTTCTCCGACATTTCGATCCAAATCGATACCCTTCGATTCAAATTTCTTTAGATTCATTGGTGCCTGTTTCTAATTCCGCAATTGACAGATCTGAATGGGGGAGATGATAGGGAAATATCTAGGACTATATGGAATTAAGGAAAGAGATGGCTCAATATTTGATAAATAAGAAAAAAGAATGGACAAACTGTGTTATAAGTAATTATTTATATCAATCGTTCGATATAAATAAAGGATATTCTTTGTGCCAAAGATAGTCGATCACGATCTCTATCGGGTAGAACTATTGACTAAGTGTATGCCCATTTTTGTGTCCAAAGGTGTTTCTTCGGTTTCGATGCGAGAATTGTCCAAAGAGTTAGGTGTTTCTACTGGAACCCTCTACCATTACTTTCCAACGAAAGAGATTCTCTTTGAATCAATGGTGAAACAATTCGTTGCGATCGATGAAAAGGAAATCCGAGAGTTATCGGAAACTCAGTTTAGTTTGGAAGACATTATGAACTTTGTCTCCAAAAGAGAAGAGCACTTTATGAACTTGGTTTTACTGGCAGTTGATGTTAAAAGACAGTTAAGTGAATCTAGCGAATTGGCAGAGTTAGTGGAAGATTCCTTTGTTGCATACCGAACAGCATTGGATCGTTTTTTTCCTTCGGATACAAACATAAAAGCAGGTAAGGCTTTTTTATCTTTTTTTATCGGTGCTTTATTTTTGAAAAATAAGACAACCAATGAAACAGAATGGCCGGAACTATTTGAGAGTTTGGGGAACTTAATGGCTTTATTCCAAAACAAATAACTAGGAGCTATGTATGACTCTCACCAAACGACTCAGTTTTTTATTTTGTTTTCTTTTGCCAGTATTAGTCGTGATTTCAGAAATGATTGGGGGAGTTTCCTATTTAATCGTACCCATTAGTGTTTTTATCATTTTACCAATTTTGGATTTAGTGATTGGAAGAGATGATTTAAATCCATCTGAACCAAATTTTCTTAAATTACAAAACGATCCTTTTTTTCGTTATTTAACAGAAGTTTGGGCTTATGTCCAACTTGCGCTTGTGATTTGGTCTGTTTATCGGATAGCTGTTTACCCTCATTCCATTTTGGAATTTGGTTTATTTGCTCTCGCTCTGGGAGTTGTGACTGGTGGGATCGGAATCACCGTTGGTCATGAATTGGGTCATAAAAACACTCGGTATGAACCATTCCTTGCTAAGATGATTTATATGACTGTTTGTTATATGCATTTTTATATCGAACACAACCGAGGTCATCATACTCATGTTTCTACACCGAATGATCCCGCTTCTTCCAAGAAAAATCAGTCCTTCTATTCATTTTATCCTCAAACAGTGGTTGGTGCCTACAAATCAGCCTGGGAGTTAGAGAAAAAACGATTAGCAAAGTTAGGTTTTCGAGTTTTCCATTATCGAAATGAAATGATTTGGTATTTGATCATTACAATTTCTTTTTTGGTTAGTATGGTAATGTTTGGATCTTACTTGAGCGGTGGAAACATTCGTTTTGATATTCTGGTGTTTTTAGTTTTACAGTCCTTAATTGCATTTTCTCTTTTAGAAATGACCAACTATATTGAACATTATGGTCTAAAACGAAAAGAAGTGACTCCTGGTAAATTTGAGAAAGTATTGCCAGTTCATTCTTGGAATCAAAATTATTTTGTTTCTAATGCTCTTTTATTTCAATTGCAGAGGCATTCCGATCACCATGCGAATGCTGGCAGAAGATACCAAGCACTTCGTCATTATGAAGAGGCTCCGCAATTACCTTTTGGTTATGAAGTGATGATTCTAATTGCTTTAGTTCCTCCTCTGTGGTTTTCCATGATGAATCCTATTTTGGAATCTTGGGAAAAAAATCGTAATACTTTGACTTAATCATCGATAAAAAAAGTTTTTTTGTAGTTATCTTAAAATAGAATCTATCTTACAAAGAAATGAAATTCTCTGTAAGATAGATAGGAGCGTTTTATTTAGATTCTGATTCTGCGAGAACGGAACGTTTGGTTTTCAGAATCGAAAATAAAAGAAATAACAAGGCGGCAACACCTAAATAAAAAAATCCAGTCGCCAGATAACCTGAAACAGGTGGATAGAGCACACTGAAACTGAAATCAGGATTTTCTATTTCTGCTACCAAGGTGGCAGTTTTTGAATCATTGTTTTTGATCTCATCTCCGGATGGATAAGAGTAAGGATCAAAGTTACCAGACCATTGGTATGGATTTCCGTAATAGAGTGCATACCCATCCTTATTTCCCTCATTGTTAGCAAAAAAATAAACTTCTTCTAAGGGTTGGACTGTGATTACATTTTTCAAATGTAAGGTTTCGTTTTCCCCATCATAAATTTGAATTTCAAATTCGCGGCTGATGGTCCTTGAAAGTGGAATTTCGGTATTAACACCTTCTGCTTGATTGTGACTTACCGTTCCTTCAAATACTGTATCCCATTCTTTTTTGTCAATTTTCGCACGAACAGTCACTTGGCGTTCCCAATTTCCTTCTTCAAATTCTAGTTTTAAAATTTGAAATGCTGACTGCGATTCATTGGCGAAAGAAAACTTACAAAGGTTATCGGCAAGTTCCGGGTTTGCTACTGAATGTGATTTTTCCCAATATAAGTTTTTGTTTTGTTTTGCGCGATAAGCGGAAGGAAATTTTAAATCGGACCCAGGTTCCGCTTCTAAACGAATGAATCTATGTTTTGTGCCACCTAAATCAATTTCACTAGTAGATTGGTTTCCATATTTATATAGGAAAACTGACTTGGAGTCGAAAAATTGATCAGGATTGTCACCTAATTTAAGTGTAACGGAGGTTTCATAATCATAGGAATTGTTTACCGAAAGTTTGGTATAATTCATTCCTTCTGGTAATTTGGGAAGTTCTATCACATAAATTTCCAGATTATCTTTTTTGTTGGAAAATAGAAGTTCCGGTTTTACTTTTTCCGTATTTTTGGAAACTTCTTCTGCATTTTGAATGTGGTAAGGAACGATCTCTCCATTATGAGTCACTCGGAGATCCCCATAAAAAGAATGTTTATAAATATCTTCATCTAAAGTAAGTTTGACAATTCCATTCGGAGAAAGATTGCCTGAGATTTTTATATCCTTTTTGTATTTAAAATTTTGAACCGCCAGTGGACGACTCATTACTTCTGATGTCATAATGCTGATGAATAAAATGGGGAGTAAATATTTGGTCTTCATTTTGTTTCCTTTTTGAAATGATTGTATAATGTTCCTGTTGCGATCAAAGCAACACCCAAGAATAAACCTGCGAGAATTCTATAACCCAAACTCAAATTCCAGAAATCATATAAATAGAATTTAATGATCACCAGTGCGAGAGATCCAAATCCAACAATTTTTAGAGGTTGGACTTTTTTTAGAAATCCGACTGATAAAGCAGCCAAACCATAGACAATTAAACTGATGGTATATAGGAATAACCTTTTCTCTTCAGGGAATCCTAATGAAATTTCAACAAAGGTTCCTAGTAACCAATATGGATAAGCCGTGTATAAAAAGAGTTTAGACAAATCAGAAAACTTTCTACTATAAAGATAGGAAAGCACTAGATACACTGAACCTGTTGCAAATATCAAAAACCTTCCGTTTAAAAATGGAATTTCGTTTTGAGAGCGGTAGGTAAAAGCAAAAACATAAAACAGCGCAAAGAACCAAACAGGAAATGCTGCAAAATACATATATAGTTGTTTGGAATAGGTTGATGCAACTGTCACAAGGAAGGCAAAACTAATTAAACTAAATGCTAATAGTTTTCCAGATGTGCCGATGACAATGAGGCTAACGATAAAAGGGAGTCCAAAGAGACCAATCAAATCGTAGATTTTTTTCTTTTCGATACTGAGTTCCGTTCTTCGAAGAGACCTTTCATACAAACCATAAAACAGAATGAGGATTAAGGTGAGTAAAAATGGTTTGGCTACTGGATAAAATATGCTAAAAGCCCAAAAGGACTGAACATACCCAAGTGCCAAGGTAAATCCAATGGCAACCAAGGTTAGAATCGGCTCTTTCGATTTTGTAGTTTCTAAAGTTTGAAATTCTCTTAAAAGGAATAAAAGAAAAACAGCGATTTGGAATGTAATTGGAAGAAATGGTTTGGCATCGACTAAGTTCTCATTTGCCCAACCAGCAAAGATTAGGTGGTTGGCTGCTAGTAAAATTAAAGGAATGATCTTCCAACCCGTATCTTTTCTGACCCAAAAGAATAAAATATTCCAGAGGAGTAAATATGTGAATAAAAATGGATAAGAGTTTTGGCCCGTGGAAAGAAGGATGGGAACAAGGAAAGCACCAAAAGATGCAAATCCAAATAACACTTCACTTTTTTGTGCATGAGCGATTGCCACAGTTGTTAAACTGATGATGAGTAACCCAACGAAACAAGTTTCAGTAGAGTACAAATCGTACAACAAATAACCCGAATAATATGCTGAAAAGAGAACTGCAATTCCAAGTCCCATAAGACTGGGAGAAAGGTAAGGCCTTGTGTTTCGAACACGATATCCGTAGAGTAAAATCGGAATGGCAGAAACGAGTCCGACCCAAATACGAACGGATTCATTGATCCAATATTCCTCGATGGCTAAATAGAAAAACCAGATGGTCGCGAGTAATAAGGAAAAAACTCCTAACTTAACAAAAAGATTTTCTCCAATCCATTCCACAAACCAATTCGGCCCGTCGTTTAAGGAAACTTCTTTTGGTTTTGTTTCTATCGGAATTGGTTTTGAAACAGGGGGAGAGACTTGTTTCTGAGTTTTGGGGTTTGAGAGGGATAATACTTTTTCTTTTAAAAAAGAAAGTTCTTTCTCCATCGACTGAATCCTTGTGAGGATCTCTTGGGTTTCTTTTTCTTCCACGGAGGAAATGGTTCATATCCGTGGAAAGAGGGGAACTACTTTTTATTCTGGATCACTCCACATTCCATTTTCGCGAATGAGATCAATGAGCTGGTCGGCGGCTTCCACTTCCGAAACGCCTTTTTTGACAATTTCTTTCCCTTTGTAGAGGTGAACCTTACCAATTCCAGCACCGACATATCCAAAATCGGCATCTGCCATTTCACCAGGACCGTTCACGATGCAACCCATCACCGCTATTTTTACACCTTTTAAGTGGCCTGTCTTTTTTTTGATCAGGGCAGTCGTGGATTGTAAATCAAACATTGTACGACCGCAAGAGGGGCAAGAAATATACTCCGTTTTTGTTAAACGAAGTCTTGTTGCCTGTAAGATATCGAAGCTTAAATGTAAGGACTCCTCTGGTTCGCCATCACCAAATGATAAACGGACTACATCTCCAATTCCATCGAGTAAACTTCCTCCCACTTGGATGGAGGATTCATACAAAAGGTCTTCTTTTGTTTTTGAGTCTGTGATGAGTGCAATTGGATAGTCAGACTCTCGCAAGTGGTAGGCCAATTTACGAACCGTTAGTAAGTCTCCATTTTTTACTGAGAAAATTAAATTCTGAATTTTTCTCTTTTGGGATTCTCTAACAATTTTTTCTGTTAGGTGAATGTCTTTGGGATCCATACACCATTCAACACTTCTTTTATCTTTGGCAAAACGTGTGACAAAATCCAAAAGGTCGTCCCAAGATTCTTCTGATTCTTTGAAAAAAATATTTGGATCGATTACCCATTTTTGAATGCGGTAAAGTTCTTCTGCCAAACTATCGTATTGGTAAGTAAGTTCTCGGGATAACTCTACGGAAACAGGAAGAGGAAAAGATCCTCTACGAGTCATGGTTCCGAGAGAGATTAAATCCATTTCAGACTGGATGGCAAAATGGATGAGTTCAGGAATTCGACCTGATTTTGTTTCTCTTTGGATGAGGTTTAATACTTCTTCTGCCGATTCTGAACCAAAAAAAGGAAAACAGGTTTCTATTCTTACGGGTGATGAGTCTCCGAGTTTTGTTTCTCCTAAACTGAGTTCTTTCGAATAGAATCTTGAGTATTGAAAGGGATCACGAAATTCTGTATAGATGGTTTCGCGATTTTTTGAGCCTGTTTCCTCTGGTCTATGGGTTTGAGTTTCCTGATTGATTTCTTTTAAAAAACTTTCGTTGTATTTACGAACCAGTTCTTTGGCCACTGGGATTTCATAAATGGCATCTTCCGTAAGAGACACACGAATGGTATCCCCCAGTCCATCTTCGAGTAAACTTCCAATTCCAATTGCAGATTTGATCCTTCCATCTTTTCCATCACCAGCTTCGGTAACTCCTAAATGTAAAGGGTAATCCATTCCTAAATCGTAAAATCTGGTAACTAACATCCGATAGGCTTGAATCATTACTTGAGGATTAGAAGCCTTCATAGAAACAACTATGTCTTGGTAAGAATTTCTTTCAGCAATACGAATGAATTCTAAAGCAGATTCTACCATCCCGAGGGGAGTGTCACCAAACCGGTTCATAATACGATCAGAAAGACTTCCGTGATTGGTTCCGATTCGCATGGCCACACCGAGTTCTTTGGCCCGAAGGACAAGAGGAGTGAAAACTTCTTCGATTCTTTCCAGTTCTTCGTTGTAGTCTTTGTCTGTATATTCTATGATTTCGAATTTCTTTTTGTCTGCAAAATTGCCAGGGTTGATTCGCACCTTTTCAACCCATTCCACACATTTGAGCGCAACTTGTGGTGTAAAATGAATGTCCGCCACCAAAGGAACTTTTAGTCCCAATTCTTTCATTCTTTGGCGTATATTGGGTAGGTTGTCGGCATCCGCTTGACTAGGTACTGTTAGGCGAACAATTTCGGATCCAGCTTTTTCTAAATCAGCAATTTGTTTGATACTAGCTTCCGTATCTCTTGTGTTAGACGTAATCATGGATTGGATGCGAATTGGGTTTTTTCCCCCAATTCCAACACCTCCCACCATCACTTCTCGGGTAGGGCGTCTTTTGTAGAAAAATGGCGATTCGTTATATTTGGTGCTCATTTGAATCTTATGTTCTCATTATCTAGGAAATTAAATTCGAAATTTTGGGCAAGCAGTATGAAAAAAAACTGATGGTTTCAATTTCACCCCACTCCAGACCGAAAATCAATTTAGGAAGAATACCCCTTCGATTTTGGATACGATGAACACCGAAGTAAAACAAGTCTTACAGAGAAAATACCGGGTACAAGTCACGGTAGCGATTTACCGCGAGGGAAGCCTGTCCTATAAAAGTGAAATTCTATCGCCTGCCTACTATGACAAACGACAAGAAGCTCGGGACCATATCCGTCAAGAAATACGCGAAAGGTTGGCTCATTCTAAATTCTTCCGTTCCACTCGTTTAGACTATGACCTAGTTCGGTACACAGAAGAGGGAAGTTGTAATACCTTCCTTCGTTATAGCATCCAAGACTCGGAAATTTGAACCCTGGAAAAAAACTCCACGAATGGTATTTGATTCATAAAAGGGATCTACCATTCCGCAAAAAAAAACAAGCATATCCCATTTGGATTTCTGAGGTTATGCTTCAGCAAACTCGCGTTAACGCGATGTTGCCTTTGTATGAATCCTTTATCAAACGATTCCCGAATCCAGAATCTCTGGCTCAAGTAGAAGAGGACGAGGTTCTCGCTCATTGGAAGGGTCTTGGTTATTACAGTCGAGCGAGGAATCTAAGAAAAGCTGCCATCTTTCTCGTTCAAAATTATAATGGTGCCTTTCCGAAAGACCTTAACTTAGTTTTAAAACTCCCTGGAATTGGAAACTATACTGCAAGAGCCATCCTTTCGATTGCCTATGACCTTCCTCTTGCCGTTTTGGATGGAAATGTAAAACGTGTTTTGTCTCGTTACTATGGTTATACGGAAAATATTTTAAGTCCTAAGGCTGATGGTGACTTACAAAAGAAAGCGGATGAATTTTTAAATCTAGAACATCCTGGGGATCACAACCAAGCCATGATGGAACTAGGTGCCACTCTTTGTTTGCCGGAATCACCTAAATGTTTGTTATGTCCTCTTTCGGAAGATTGTTTTGCTAGAATCCATCAAAAAACTTCTGAAATCCCAGTTAGGGTAAAAGACAAAAAACAGATTACCCTCGAAGGGGAAATTTTGGTTTTATGGAATCAAAACTGCATTTTACTCGTAAGAGAACCCAAAATGCGTTTTTTAAAAGGAATGTTCCATTTGCCATATGGATTTACCGGCGAGGTTCCCGAAGAAACTTATGAATCCACTCCCTTCTTTTTATCCTTAAAAAAATCACTCCCAAAAGATTCCTCACCCATTGGTGAGTTCAAACATACCATCACCCATCACAAAATGAAATTTTCTGTTTTTTCTCTTCCTTGGGAAGACCGGGCTTTGGTTGCGGGACTAGTAAAGGAACTGGGTGTAGAAAGTAAGTGGGTTACTTTATCTAGTTTGGATACAGAATTTCCTTCCTCTCTTGCCTCCAAAGTCAAAAAGTTTTTGCTTTACTTAGAATCATAATTCGTTACGATTCACGGGCTATGGCCGAAATCATTGTTTGGATTGAACAGATCGTTTCAAACATCCCTTTGCCTATTTTGGAGGTTTGGGGCCGATTTGCCTTTTTACTTGGTTCGATATTATCCATATTTGCTTTTACTGGATTTACCTTTCGGAATGGAAAACTCTTTCGAATTTCCAGAGAGGTCTGGAATTGGAACCTAACTAGTTTTTATTGGTTTCTCATCACTTTTGTTTTTATCTTCCTGACGGGTTATTTGGGGAGTTCCATTGTTCTCATTCCTGGGGCTCAAACCCTAGAAAGTTTAAAAGATTTATCCGTTTTCCTTTGTTTGAACTTTTTTGGATATCCTGCACTTCTCGCGGTTCCTTTTGCTTATGGGCTTTCTGATCTCATTGAAGGTGTTCCTCCAGAATTTTTGTGGGACTGGTTACCTGGTTACTTTATCAACCCAACCATATTTTGGTTGTCATACCAAATGATTGGTAAGTCACCTGACTTCCGTAAGTTGCGCGTTTGGGTTTACTATTTTGTTTTTGTTTTGATCTTTTTATTTCTCGAACCATTTTTATGGGGATTTTTATGTTCCGAACAATTTGGAGCAGAAATTTCCTATCATACAGTGAGCTCCGCTCTCCTTTTCACAACAGGAATCACTTGGGTTTTGGCACCATTTGTTATGTTGGTCACTTATCCAGTTGTCAGGCGATTTGGTTTGTTTTGGGCAGAAGTCCCAGGTCAGGTGAAAGAGGTTACTTTAAGTGATCCGCAAAAGATATGGAAGTCTGGGCCAACAGATTGGGAGATCATCCAACCTGAACCAGACGTTCGAACCGGAATTTCATTACAGTTATTCATTGTTGCTCCTTTTGTATTTTTGGTTTTAGTTCTTGTGGGAGTGACTGCTTACGTTACTTTAAAAAATGCAGAGAACTCCGCTTTTCAAATGGTAGAGGTTTTGCATCGGCAGTGGTCAAAAAATATCAATTTAAGTTTGGATCGTTATTTGTCGGCGCTTCCCAAATCATCAAATCAAGATTTTAATCCTAAAGATCTCGTATCAGTGTTAGATGATTCTAAGGTGAATGCGCAAGGCCGTGTTTTTTTGTTAGATGAAAGTTTGAATCCATTAGCATCTCTTTCTGTTGATCAGGGAAAAACAAGGTTACAAGAAACAGTTCGGGTGGAATTAAAAAAACTGGGGAACGAAATCAATACTACGGAAAAAAAATTTAGTTTTGCCATGGTCACAAAAAAACCACTCTCGCGCGAGAATTGGAATGCAATGGTGACTATTTATCATCATCCAAATATAAAAGAAAGAACGTATCTAATTACCCTGTTTCCCTATTCCTTTTACCAAAGTGGAGTGATCACTGGAAATAGTGAATCCGCGATGGTTTTTGCTTGGGCAATTTTACTCAGTTTAGTGCTCGCAGCTGTGCTTGCCGAGTTTGTGACAAGACCAGTTTTATCTTTTGCAAAAGCATCCAAATCTTTAGCCAAAGGGAACTGGGATATTCCCGTTGGTGAAAGTATGATTGCAGAACTGAAAGATTTATCGGAAGCATTTCGTTTTATGTCTTCCGAACTCAAACAAAGTTTTGAACGAGTGGAAGAAAGCCAACGTTTGGTGATGGAAACCAATTCCAATTTAGAAGATAAAATTGGTCAAAGAACAGAGGCACTCATCGAAAGTAATCGTAGTCTTGTAGAGATGATCGAAACCAAAGAAAAAATTCTAATCGATTTACATAAAACGCAAACACAACTTTTGTTAAGTGAAAAGTTAGCTGCTCTTGGACAATTTGCAGCGGGGATCACTCATGAGTTAAACACTCCGCTTGGTGCCATTACATCGAGTGTTCGTGCTATGTCGGAGATTTTAAAAAACGATATTATCAACTTACCAGATTTTTTAGAATCTTTAGATGTTTCTGAAAGAGAAGATTTTCGGTATTTGCTTCATTTGAGTGTGTCTTTTGGAACTCGTAATTCAGGGATTCTCAATCGAACGGAAAAAAAAGAAAGATTGGGAATTTTAAATTCATACCAAATTGAAAATCCAGAAGAGGTAGTGGAGGACCTTACTTCCCTTGGAATTCTTCAATTTGAAGAACCACTATTAAAAATGTTAAAGAAACCCAGATCGGGAATTATACTTCAGAATGTTCTTGTTTTAGGAAGTTTGTATCGTTTGGTTTATGTGATTCAAACTGCTACTGAAAAAGCATCTCATGTTGTGAATGCACTCAAACATTATTTATATACTGATCGATTGGAGACAGAAACAAACTTTCAAAATGTTCATATTCCTTCAGAACTCGACTCCATCCTCACCCTTTACCAAACGAAAATTAAAAATGATGTTGAAATCACTAAATTATATAACGCAACTGATTATTGTTTGGCGGAAAGAGACAAACTGAATCAAGTTTGGATCAATATCATTAATAATGCATTACAAGCCATGGACTATCGAGGGAAATTAAAGATATCTGTTTCTTCAGACGAGGTTTCTGTCATCACATCGATCCAAGATACAGGAAAAGGAATTGCACCGGAAATTCGCGATAAAATTTTCCTACCTTTTTTCACTACAAAAAAACATGGGGAAGGAATTGGGCTTGGGCTTGACATTTGCAAACAAATCGTAGAAAAAATGAAAGGTTCGATTGAGTTTTCGTCAGATGAGAATGGAACCACGTTTACAGTGTCTTTGCCAAAAGTACAAAGAGGAGAGAAAGATTGAGTATAACACAGCTACAACATGAGAAAAATGCAATCCTTTGTGTTGATGATGAACCGATTCTGCTTTTATCCCTCGTACAAGAACTAAAACGTGAGATTGGTGGGAGTTATACCTACGAAACGGCCCAAAATCCAGAAGAAGCTATGGAAGTGATCGATGACCTTTGTAGTTCTGGTGTTGAGGTGATTTTGATTCTCTCTGATTGGTTAATGCCCGGAATGCGGGGGGATGAATTTCTCATCCAAGTCCACCAAAAATACCCACAAATCAAATCCATCCTCATCTCTGGCCATGCTGACCGCGATGCCATCAATCGTGTCAAAGAAGAGGCCAAAACCTACGCAATTTTTTCCAAACCTTGGAACACCAGAGAATTACTCGAAGCTGTTCGTTTCTGTTGCAATTTGACCTAAGTCCCATTTTTTGGACTTAAGGTGCGTACAATCTACATCCGCAAACTTCGATTTGAAGAGGCTCGTATCAAACTAGAACGAGAGCTCCATGATGCTTTTATGGAAGGGGAATCCTATGTAGAAATTTTACATGGAATTGGAGAAGGAATCCTCAAACGAATGGCGATTGACTACATAGGGACTTGCGATTTCCTGAAACTAGTGGAGACCGATCCGATGTTTCGGTCAAACCCGGGCGCAACGATTGTGGAAATTCTCGCTCCGTCCAAAGAATACATCAACCGATTGAAATCATGACCGAATCTAATTCTCGAATCGAAATTCTGGACGTCACTTTACGAGATGGGGAACAAACCAATGGTGTTTCTTTTTCTTGGCAACAAAAGTTAAATATCACCAAACATTTATTAAAAGACTTAAAAACGGATCGAGTTGAGATTGCCAGCGCTCGTGTTTCCCCCGGTGAATTTGAAGCAGTTAAAAAAATAGTAGAGTGGGCCAAGTCAGAAGGTCTACAAAACCGAATCGAAATTTTAGGATTTGTTGATTTTGATAAAACGGTTGAATGGATGAAGGGAACGGGGGTTCGTGTTCTGAATCTCCTGACCAAAGGGTCACTAAACCACCTAACAAACCAGTTACGAAAGACACCTGCCGAACATTTTGCCGACATCCAAAAAACGGTAGAGTATGCGAAGAAGTCCGGAATCACCGTAAATGTATATATGGAAGACTGGTCGAATGGTTACACCCATTCGCGAGATTATGTATTAGAATATCTGAGTGTTGTTTCTAAGTTTCCGGTGAGTAGATTTTATTTAGCAGATACACTCGGAGTATTGTCGCCTTTCGAGGTTCGCACTGCCATTACCGATCTAGTAAAAGAGTTTCCCGAACTTTGGTTTGAATTTCATGGACATAATGATTATGATTTAGCGGTCGCTAATTGTTTGGAGGCAGTCTCCGCTGGTGTTCGGGGTTTACATGTTGCTGTGAATGGGCTTGGTGAAAGAGCAGGGAATTCGCCATTAGAAGCAGTTGTCACTGCTTTACATGACAAAACAAAGTTTAGAACCTCTATTGTGGAAAGAGAAATTACAAATTCCTCAAGACTTGTGGAAGTATTTTCTGGAAAACGGATTTCCGATAATCGCCCCATTGTGGGAGAAGATGTATTCACGCAAACCGCAGGTGTCCATGCTGATGGGGACAAAAAAGGAAATTTATACGCGAATCCTATTTTGCCAGAAAGATTTGGTAGAGCTAGAGTTTACGCATTGGGAAAGTTAGCTGGTAAAGCGAGTATCACCGAAAATCTAAAACAATTGGGAATGGTTCTTTCCCCCGAGATCGAAAAAAAAGTATTAGAGAGAGTCATTGAACTTGGGGATCAAAATAAAACTGTCACCAAAGAAGATCTTCCCTATATCATCTCCGATATCACTGGAGAAAATTTAGAAGCTAGTTTCCGAATTGAGTCTTGCACTGTAACCAGTGGGTTAGGTGTTAAACCCAAAGCCGAAGTAAAGGTCAACTACCAGGGAAAACATTATGAGGCAAAAGGGGAAGGCGATGGTGGTTATGACGCTTTTATGAATGCCCTTGGTAAAATTTTAAAAGAGTTAGGCATCCAAATTCCTAAACTTTCTGATTATGAGGTTAGAATCCCCCCCGGTGGCAATACCAATGCTCTTGTGGAAACTGTTATTACTTGGAAAAAAGATGGAGACTCAAGTCCTATTCGAACCATTGGAATTGATTCTGACCAACAAGTGGCTGCCGTAAAAGCCACAGAACGGTTGTTACATATTTTACTCGGAAACGTATGATTCATTTTTTAATTGTAGGTCTTGGGAATCCAGGAGATAAATACAAAAACACTCGCCATAATATTGGTTTTATGGTTTTAGATGCTCTCGCTTCTCGTTTCAACGAATCCTTTAAAGATTCTAAAAAATATGCAGAGACTACCCACTCTTGGGAAGGGGATAAAATTCATCTTTTAAAACCATTGGAATTTATGAACCTTTCAGGAAAGGCTACGCAAACTTTAGCCAACCTGTATAAAATCCCTCCTTCGCAGATATTAGTCGTGCAAGATGAAGTCGATTTACCTTTTGGAAAAATCAAAAATAAAATTGGCGGTGGGACTGCTGGCCACAATGGACTAAAAGATATAGTTGCAAAATTAGGATCTCAGGATTTTCACAGGTTACGATTTGGAGTTGGAAAACCAGAGAAAGGTGGGATGGAAGTTGCCGATTTTGTTTTACAAAACTTTAATTCGGAAGAACGAAACATTTTGCAAACTTTGATTCAAGATTCGATTACAAAAATTGAAGATTGGATCAAAACCAATAAAAATCTCATCCTTAAAGAATCTGAAAAGTAAATGTTTGTTTTGTCAAAGTAATAGGGGTTAAATTTTAATTTTATGTCAAAAGAAAAAGAGGCCTCAATCAATCTAAAGAGTCTTATCTTTCAAACCATCCTCTCTATTGTGATTGTACTTGTGATCGTTTTTGGTTTGGCGTTTTTTTTCCGTAAAGAACTTCTTGGGTTTAGCGAACACTTTGTACGGATTTTCGGATATTGGGGTTTGTTTGTTGGGATGATTTTTTCCGATAGTCTCCCTGCCTTCGTTCCTCCTGATGCTTTTCTGATGCTTGCAATTACGGGTGAGATGGATCCTTTAAAAACAATTTTATCCATGTCTTTTGGCAGTATTCTCGGAGGTTCTCTTGCCTACCTAGTCGGATTATATCTCATTCCTAAATTTCATTTGGGAAGGCAGATGGTTTTGCATTACGAAGACAAACTCCTGCCTTATATCCGAAAATACGGGTTTGGGGCTGTGGTTTTAAGTGCCCTCACTCCCATTCCTTATTCTTGGATGGCTTATACCGTCGGTACATTTAAGATGCGTTATTCGCTATTTTTACTTGGATCACTTTTTCGCTTTGTTCGAGTCACTATATATTTTTACGCTATGTATCTTGGATGGATCACAGGGGGATAGATGTCGGAAGAACGTTTGTTTCCTAAATCGGTGGATGAAGTCATTTTAGAAAAGGTAAGGTTTTTCTTTTTGCCAGATCGGACGGCAGCCTTTGTCAAAAATTTAGTGGATGGAAAGGTTTCAGAGCGGTCTCTGATTTGTTGTAATTCTGGTTGCGATGTTTGCAACGAAACCATATATAATTGTTATATGGCTGTGAAAAAAGAATTGGATCAAACTTAAAGTGGATTCCCTCTTTTCCCAAAACAAACAGGTTCCTTTGGCCCATGCAGTCAGGCCTAAAGATTGGTCTGAATTTGTGGGCCAAACTCAGGTGGTTCAGTCTCTAAAATCCATTCCCAAACCCACTTCTATTTTATTTTATGGTCCTCCTGGATCTGGAAAAACTACCTTAGCCCATCTTCTGACACAAACCTGGAGTTTGGAAAAACGTTATTTAAGTTGTGTGACCAGTGGACTGAAAGAAGTGCGAGAAGTTTTGGATGAAGCCAAACGTCGCGGAACTATTGTTTTGTTTTTGGATGAGATCCATCGTTTTTCTTCCTCCCAACAAGATGCCCTTCTTTCTGCTGTGGAAGAAGGGGAGATTATTCTCATTGCGGCTACCACTGAGAACCCTAGCTTTCGAGTGAATAAAGCTCTCCTTTCGCGAATGCTTGTCTACCGACTGACCACTTTATCGGAAGAAGAAGAAAATTCTATTTTTGAAACCTGTCTTATTAAATTAAATCATAAAGGAAAATTTCCTGATGATTTGAAAAAAGAACTCTTTCGTAGAAGTTCAGGTGATGCCAGGAAGCTACTTGGATACCTGGAACGAATTTTAAATTTTACCGAAGATACGGGAAGTATCGATGAATCAAAGTTAGCTGAGATTTTGGGTGAAAATGTAATTTTTTATGATAAAAATAGTGAAAGCCATTATGATATTATCTCTGCTTTTATCAAATCGCTGCGTGGGAGTGATCCCGATGCCGCTCTTTTTTATTTGGCCTTAATGATCGAAGGAGGGGAAGATCCTCTCTTTATCGCTAGAAGACTTGTGATTTTTGCAAGCGAAGATGTAGGGAATGCCAGTGTCCATGCTCTCCCTTTAGCAATCGCTACTTGGCAAGCAGTGGAACGAGTGGGAATGCCGGAGGGAAGGATTCCTCTTAGTCAGTGTACGACTTTTCTCGCTTCTGCTCCTAAATCGAATGCTAGTTATTTGGCAATTGACCAAGCCTTACAATTGGTAAGAGAAAGGAAAAGGGAATTTCAAATTCCCAACCATCTTCGGAATGCACCCACAGCCACTCATAAAAAAGAAGGTGCAGGGAAAGATTACCAGTACCCACATGATTATCCTGACCACTTTGTAAAAGAAAAATACTTTCCTGAATCTTTTTATCCGAATCCTCCAAGGTTTTATGAACCAACGAATCAAGGGATGGAAAAAAACTTAAAAGACCAATTGAAAAAACTCTGGGGTGACAGGAAATGATTCCTTCCTCTTTATCAATGATTCCTAGTGGAATAAGATTTTTTAAATTGGTTTAGTTTCAAAAGTTCATTCTGCTAAAAGTTTTCTTTTTTGTTTGGTATGAACATGTTCGATTCTCGTTAAATACTTTTCTAATTTTTCCAATTGGTTTTTGTCGTTCGTCAATTCGATGACAAAGTTTAAAAATTCTTTTGCTTTTTCAAAATCACCTTTTTTCCCATATAAAACAGCCAAATGAGTTGTATTCTTTAAGTGTTGAGGTTCTCGAAGGATGAGCCTTTCTGAATATTCGATTGCTTTGTTGATTTTGCCTAATTTTTGATAAGCAAATGATAAGGACAATAGGATATGATTCCCATCAGCTTTTAGGGATAAATATTCTTCGCCATATTTGACTGCTTGTTCGTAGTCTTGGTTTGCGATTCTAAATTTTACTAAACTTTGTAATACTTCTAAATTACGATGGTTTAGCTCGTAAGCACTTTCCAAAAGTGTTTGTGCAGCGACCAGGTTTCCTTTTCGGATTTCTTGTTTGAATTTAGAAATCTGATCTAAATCACTTTGTTTTGTTTTTGGTTTTATTTCTGAATTCGAATTAAATTCTAATCGGAAAAGTGACAAATCGTCGGTCAGGTCTCCGGTTTGTTGGATGGAACGTACGATTCCAGAGAGGTTACCTTCCCTTCTTCTTACATGCTCTAAAAATAATTTTTCATCGGTATTTAGAAAATGTTCACCACTGCAAGCTCCATGTACTAAAATGTCATCTTTTCCATCTGATCCACCAAAAAGAACATCTCCACTTTCTAATTGGAAGGTATTAATTGCAAATCTGTCTTGGGGGAGGGTGGCACCAATTTTAAGATAACTATATTTTGTTTTAATGAAACTTGCAATTCCATCTCTATATAGAATTAAATGAGGATGTTCTGCATTCACAAAATACAGTAATCCTGATTCATCTTCTACCAAACCTAAAATGAGAGAAACAAGCATTGTATAATCAAAACTTTCGAAGGTTTTGTTAAGTTCATCAAATACTTCTCGTAACCATTGTTCAGGAAATCTGTTTTGGTATTCTTCTCTATTTTTAGTTCTTTCTATGATGGATCGAAACACCGCACCCAAAACCAAGGCACCAGCAGCACCTTGTAAAGATTTTCCCATAGCATCAGCATTGATAAAAACCGTATGTTTTTTACCACGTAAACTGATTGTATGAGCAACAGATAAATCACCTCCGATTTCTCCTTGTTTTCCTTGAAACGAAAATTCTTTTTTCTGTTTTGTTAAGAATTCGATTTTTACATTTGAACTTTCGATGGCCGTTCCACCTAAAGGTTTCACAAGTAAGGAAGTTAAATAATAATCTCCATCTTGGTGGAGTTTGATTCTTTTGATTTCTTCAGCGACTTCTCGTTTTTCAATTTCATGGGCTATACTTTTACTCATCATCTCAATGACTTCTATAAAATGATTTTCAATGGGAGTCCCTCCTACCTTTGTAGAAAAAAAACCAATGGATCCTTGTACTTTATTATCAATGATGATGGGGACTTCTAAAAATTTCAAAAACCCATATTCTTTAAAAAATAGAGTTTTTTCTAGGTTTTCATCTGAAGAAAAAATATCTTCTGAGAAAACTGTTTTCTTTGATTGGATTGCTTTTAAGAAAAATGTATCAACTGTCCTCAAGGATTCGCCTGGTTTTAGATGATTTGTTTCTCCTTCAATTTGTAAAATTTTGTATTTGTCTTGGTCTATTTTGCTAATAATCCCAACCGGAAAATGAAATAACTGTAGTCCCGTTTTGAGATACCCGGAAAAAAGATCTTCAATGGATTCGAAGTGAGATGTTGTAAGTCTATGGATTTCTTTTAAGGAATGACTGAGTGCATAAACAGACTCAATCGCATGAGAAATATATGTATCCGATTTTCTTCTTTCTAATTCCTGGGAAGTCCTGATGGAAAGTAATTCTAAAATCCGAATGATTCGTCCCAGATGTGAAATATGTTTTCGATTGAGAATACCAATAATTCCAATCACTTCGCCTGATCTCGATTTTAATGGGTAACCTAAATAATGATTCCCTTTGATTGACAATACAGATTCAAAACCAGGGTATCTACTTTCTAAGTCTGTTGTATGGTAGTAAGTTTTGGAATCAATTGTCTCAGAACATGGAGCAATATTTCCGTTATATGATTTCGTAGCAGATAGTTCTCCTAAATGAACTAATGCTAAAGTTTGGAATTGGGAAGTTTCCCTTTTATATTCAGAAATCCAAACAGCTGATAGGTGGAAAACGTTCGCTAATCTTAATACTCTAGTTTGAAAAAAATCACCCGAAGGTGGTGCTAAAACCAAAGAGGAAATGGATTCCAAAATTTCATGAGACTCTCTGGAGATTTCATATGGGTTGTAACTGGGTCTCGTTTCTGTGAACATCGCTTAGGCTCCTATCGTTTCAGAAAAAGAGCCTAGTGGATTTCCGCAAGACCAAGTTCGCTATTACGGATGAATATTTCGCTATAACGTATATGTTTTTATCGGAACCGCGAAGATTCTGGATCATTTAAGGCGCGAGTCGGTACAAAGTCTGATCTTATGGTGATTTCATAATCGCAATGGATCGGTAGTAGTTCCGGTTGGAACTTGAAATTGGTCGGGATTACAAATGAAAAATAACCTTTGTGGCAAAAGTGAGGTAGGCAATTTCTTCACTGACTTTCCTTTTCCAATTAGTTACGATCTTAAGCAGATTTCATTTTTCATTGGCTTTCGTTCTTGCCTTAAGCGCAATTGGAAGAGGGTAATTTTTGAGAGCCATTCTCAAATAATCTGGTTTTACTAACGATGAATGAGAAAAATGATTCGAAAAGAATCTCGCCTTGACAATTCAAAATAAGGATGAGATCATTCAAGGAATGGGTTCTGCACCTGATAGTTTTGCTCCAATCCTTTTACAACTTTTGCTAGGAGTCGGTTTCTCCGCTCTGATCTTGGCTCTTGCCTTCCTTCTCAATCCGAAGAAAAAATCGAAACCTCAAGATACATTTGAATGCGGGGTTACGTATTACGGTGATGCTAGAGGACTTTTCAACATCAAGTTCTATCTAGTAGCCGTACTTTTTATCCTCTTCGATATTGAAGCTGTCTTTTTATATCCTTGGGCAGTGAACTTAATCAGCTTTAAAGAAGCAGGTCTTGGAACCTTCTTCTTACTGGAGATGTTTTTCTTTTTGCTCATACTTGTCGTGGGTCTATACTATATATGGAAAAAAGGAGCATTGGAATGGGATTAACAGAAACACTATCCAAACCAGGTGAGATGTTTGGCGATATGTTCCAAGTGGCAACACTCGATAATGTTGTCCAATGGGGACAAAGTTTTTCTCTATGGCCTTATCCATTCGCCACTGCTTGTTGCGGAATTGAATACATGAGTACCTCTTGTGCGGATTATGATATCGCTCGGTTTGGTGCAGAACGTCCTTCTTTTTCTCCACGCCAAGCAGATATGATTTTGGTTCTTGGAACCATCACTTATAAAATGGCTCCCGTCTTACGACAGATATACGACCAATTAGCGGAACCAAAATTTGTGATTTCAGTTGGTGCATGTGCTTCTTCAGGCGGAATGTTTCACACCTACGGTGTGTTACAAGGTGTAGACCGAATTCTTCCCGTTGATGTGTATGTTCCTGGTTGTCCACCAAGACCAGAAGCTCTTCTGGATGCCCTTGTCAAACTTCAAAAGAAAGTGCAAGGCCAAGGTTTGGAAGCAAGACGCCAAGAAGTCATGAGAAAAATCGAAGAAATCAACGAACGCAACAAACCTCTTGTAGTGGCATGAAAGAAAAAATTACCGAATACTTTACTTCTAAGTTTTCCGATGTTTTACTTCCGCAAAGGGACATAAACACGAATTTACTTTATTTTAGCATCAAAAAGGAAGCTCTGCCAAAAGTGGTAGAGGCTTTGAAGAACCATCCAGATTTTGCCTTCACTTATCTGAATGACCTTACTTCTGTAGATTGGTTAGGAAAAAGGGAACCACGATTTGAAGTGGTTTATTTACTTCGTTCTCCCAAAAACAAACACTTTCGATTGCAGCTTCGAGTTCCTGTGGGTGAAGGGGAAGAGGTTCCGAGCCTAACGGGAATCTTTCCTGCTTCCAATTGGCCAGAAAGAGAAGTGTATGATCTAATGGGAATTTCCTTCACAGGTCATCCACAAATGGAACGCCTCATTATGCCTGATAACTTTATTGGTCATCCTCTTCGTAAGGATTATCCATTAGAAGGTCCGGGCCAAGATTATCTCATTGAAGACTTACTCACCATTCACGTAAACGAGGATATTGCCAGTTAGGCGGTAGGAAATCATTATGGTAATGTACGAAAAAACAGCCGAACACTTTGGCAAAAAATTCAAAGACCTACCAGAAGGCCACTTACTTGTGAACCTTGGGCCAAGTCATCCTGCCACTCATGGAATTTTACAAAACGTAATTCAAATTGATGGAGAACGTGTGGTAGATACGGAATCCGTGATTGGTTATGTGCATCGTTGTTTTGAAAAACTCGGTGAACGTTACGATTACAACCAATTCTTAGTTTGTACGGATCGTATGAACTACGTATCCACTCCCCTCAATAACATTGGTTGGATCCTTACTGTTGAAAAGATGATGCAAATCCAAGTTCCAGAACGAGTCACTTACGTTCGAATGATTATATCGGAACTTTCTCGGATTATGGATCATATCATTTGTAACGGGATTATGGGTGTGGATCTTGGCGCATTTTCTGGACTTTTGCATTTATTCCACCATAGGGAAAATATATATCAAATTTTAGAGAAGCTAACGGGTGCTCGGTTAACAACAACCTTTTGCCGTGTGGGTGGAATGGAACGTGATATCTATCCAGAATTCCAATCCGAAATCAAAACCATCATCAAGGGTTTAAAACCTGCTTTGGATGAATTCCAAGACCTACTCATTCGTAATAAAATTTTTAACGAACGGACTGCTGGAATTGGTGGTCTTTCGGCAGAACGTGCCATTGCTTATGGATTTTCTGGACCCAACCTTCGCGCGGCCGGTGTTCCTTGGGATGTTAGAAAAGATGATCCGTATATGTTCTATGATAAAGTCGATTTTGACATTCCAGTGGGAGAAGATGGGTCCGCATTGGATAGAACTCTGGTCCGTATGGAAGAGATGCGTCAATCGATGCGAATCATTGAACAACTAATCGATGGAATCCCTGAAGGCCCGTATCACGCCGATGTTCCTCATACCTTTCTTCCCCCGAAAGATCGAGTGTACAACAATATGGAAGAACTCATTTATCATTTTAAAATCATCATGCACGGAGTGAAAGTTCCTCCAGGCGAATACTATATGTCCACCGAGGCGGCCAATGGAGAACTCGGGTTTTATGTAGTGTCAGAAGGAGAAAAATCTCCTTGGAGAGTGCATGTAAGACGTCCTTGTTTTTGGTATTACCAAGCTTTCCCGGAACTTGTGAAAGGGGGCCTTCTTGCTGATACCATTGCCACTATGTCTTCACTCAATGTCATTGCAGGGGAGTTAGATTGTTAATGGCTTATCAATTTTCACAAGATTCGGAGAAAAGATTCCAACGACTCATTCCTCAGTTCCCGAGTAAACGTTCGTTAATTTTACCATGTCTTTTTTTATTACAAGCTGACAAAGGTTTTGTGGATAAAGAAGGAATGCAATACATTGCAGATCGAATTGGGGATCCTATCTCTCTGGCGCATGTACATGGAGTGGCTACTTTTTACACCATGTACAATAAAAAGCCGGTAGGGAAGTTTCATATTCAAATTTGTGGAAACATTTCTTGTTATCTATCTGGGTCCGATTCCATTACTGAACATGTTTGTTCTAAACTAGGAATCGAAGCCGGAGAAACAACAAAGGATAAAAAATTCACAGTGGATGAAGTGCAATGTTTAGGTGCCTGTGGGTTTGGGCCAGTGGCGCAAATCAATGACAAATACTACGAAAACCTAACTCCTGAAAAAATCGAAGCGATCATTTCCGAATTGGAAAAGCAGGTATAAAATGGGATTAAAAACTCTACTCACGACTCATATTGCTTCTCCTGATTCTCATACATTAAATCATTACCGTTCTGTTGGTGGGTATGAAAGTCAGAAAAAAGCCCTGACCGAGATGACCGCCGAACAAATTGTAAACGATGTTAAAAACTCCGGTCTTCGTGGTCGCGGCGGTGCTGGTTTTCCAACGGGAAACAAATGGGGATTCATTCCAAAAACAGACAAACCCAAGTATTTAATTTGTAATGGGGACGAAGGGGAACCTGGAACTTTTAAGGACCGACTTCTCATCGAAAAATTCCCACATATGTTGATTGAAGGGATGGTCATTGCTGCAAAAGCAATCGATTCCCATCAAGGTTATATTTACATTCGAGGTGAATTTCATAAAGGAATTCGTATTGTAGAAGAGGCTGTAGAAGAAGCCTATAAGGCGGGTCTTCTTGGAAAAAACATTTTAGGTCTTGGATATGATTTTGATTTAGCTGTGTATTCTGGTGCTGGTGCTTATATTTGCGGAGAAGAATCCGCACTCATCAATTCCCTTGAGGGAAGGAGGGGCCACCCAAGACTCAAACCTCCATTCCCTGCGGTGTCTGGACTTTATGCTTGTCCTACTGTTGTGAATAATGTGGAAACATTTTGTAATGTCCCGCATATCATTCGTATTACGGGTGATGAATATAAAAAAATCGGAACAGAAAAATCTCCGGGGACAAGACTTTTTGCAGTCAGTGGACATGTGAAAAAACCAGGGATTTACGAAGTGGAGATGGGAACTCCGATGAAGGAACTCGTTTATGATATCTGTGGTGGAATCAAAAACGATAAAACTTTAAAAGCAGTGATTCCTGGAGGAAGTTCTTCTCCAATCCTAAATGCAGAAGAAGTGATGACTGCAACCATGGATTATGAGTCCATCGCTTCTCTCAAATCAATGTTAGGTTCGGGTGCGGTGATTGTTCTTTCCGAAGAAGCTGATCTTGTCGAAACCACATACAGGTTAGCAGAATTTTATTCTCACGAATCTTGCGGCCAATGTACACCTTGTCGTGAAGGTACACATTGGGTAAAAGACCTTCTCCATAAAATAAAGATTGGAGAAGGAACAGAAAAAGATGTAGAACTCATTTTTTCTTTGTCTAGAAATATGGAAGGTGGAACCACCATTTGTCCGTTAGCGGATGCTTGTGTTATGGCAGTCCGTCCGACAATGACAAAGTTTAAAGGCGAGTTCTCGGCGCGATTGAAAAAGGAAGTGAGTATTTCTCACTAAAGGTCACCGAAACACTATGGACTGGGCTCTCATACTTGCTTGGGGAATTAAGATCCTCTCATTGTTTTTTGTTATTTTGACTGGTGTAGCATATTATACGCTCGCAGAACGTAAGTTTGCTGGTTTTATTCAGGATCGTCCAGGTCCGAACAGAGCCGGTATTTTTGGACTCTTTCAACCTCTTGCCGATGGAATTAAGTTTATCGCCAAAGAAGAAATTTTCCCAAAAAACGTTTCAAAGGGAATGTATCTTCTCGCTCCCAGCATTTCGATGACTTGTGCCATTATGGCTTGGGCTGTGATCCCTTTTGGTGGAAGTTTACCAGCACCAGAGTGGTTAACGGCTCTTACTGGTGTTACCATCATTGATTTACAAATTGCCAATCCCGATTCTGGGGTTTTGTATATGCTCGCCATCTCTTCACTTTCTGTGTATGGGATTATGATTGCTGGTTGGTCAAGTAACAATAAATATTCGTTACTTGGTGGAGTTCGTTCGACGGCGCAGATGATTAGTTACGAACTTCCAATGGGTCTTTCGATCGTTGTGATTGTAATCATGACTGGTTCATTGAAACTAACTGACATTAGTGACTCACAAAAAGATATGTGGAATATCCTTACCCCTCCTGGGTTTGTTGCTTTTTTTATTTATGTGACCGCTATGTTTGCGGAAACCAATCGCCTTCCTTTTGATCTTGCGGAAGCGGAGTCAGAACTTGTAGTTGGTTTTCATACGGAGTATGGTGCTTTTAAGTTCGCCCTTTTCTTTTTGGCAGAGTATATGAATATGATTACGATGTCATGCCTAACCACCTTACTCTTTTTTGGTGGTTATAATGTTCCTTTTCAATTGGGTGCGGGTTCTCCTTATCAGGCCTTCATTGGACTCGGATTTTTTGTTTTAAAAGTTCTCTTTTTTGCCTTTCTCTTTATTTGGGTTCGTTGGACTCTCCCACGTTTTCGTTATGACCAACTGATGAAACTGGGTTGGAAAAAGATGATCCCTTGGGGACTTTTTGCCGTTATGTTTGCCGCAATTTATACGGTATATTGGAAAGAAGGATGGTTGAAATTATTTATATGAACATAGAATCTTCTCCATCTTTTTTATTATTTATTTTTTTTGGAACGGTAACTGTCATTACTGCACTCAGTGTTATCTTCCAAAAAAATCCAGTTGTCTCCGCTGTTTCTCTTGTATTTACTTTTTTTGCTTTGGCTGGGATATACGGGATTATGGGGGCACTTTTTATTGCCACTATGCAGGTGTTAGTCTATGCAGGAGCGATTATGGTTCTTGTGGTTTTTGTTCTGATGTTACTTTCTCAAAGAGCAGAAACCTTGTCTCGTTATAGAAAACATCCAATTCGTTTGGTTTTACTTTCTGTTTTTGTTTTTGGTTTTTTCTTTTTATTGTATTCTGCACTCACTACTGGGGTTCCTCATTCAGACCAAATGGGGAAAGGGTATGAACTTTCCGAATATTCTTTTCCGATTCAAGGAACCGGTACAGTGAATGCAAAAGGAAACGTAGGTGTTGTGGGTGCTTCCACATATTTAGATTATCTTCTTCCTTTCGAAATGATTTCTATCTTACTACTTGTTGCGGTTCTTGGTGCGGTGATCCTCGCTAAAAAGAAAGCTACAGAAGTAGAACAAACAAAGGATAATGTCCTATGAACCCAATCGTTAATGGTATCCCCATATCTTTTATCCTTGGCCTTGCTGGGATTTTATTTTCCATCGGAGTTTTGGGAGTTCTGATTCGAAGGAACATTGTGATTATTTTTATGTCAGTGGAATTGATTTTAAACTCAGTCAATTTAGTTTTTGTTACCTTTTCCAAAGCTCTTTCCCATATATCTGGTGAAACCGTTGTATTTTTTGTAATGGCGATTGCTGCGGCAGAAGCGGCAGTGGGTCTTGCCCTTGTGATTGCCATTTTCCGGCATAAAAAATCCACCAATGTGGATGAACTCCAATCGATGAGATGGTAATCCTATGTTAGAGATATTTCCTTTAGTTGTTTTTCTTCCTCTCGTTGGATTTCTTTTTAATGGTTTTCTAAAAGGAAGAATCCCTCATAGAATGGCTGGCGCCATTGGGACCTTGGCAGTATTCATTCCTTTTCTCATCACCTTAGGTGCGTTTAACGAATTTCGTCCTATGGAAAGAACCGCACCACATCTGGTTCCTGTTTTTGATTGGATTGTTGTAGGAAGTTTTAAATCATCCTTTGGATACCAAATTGATCAACTTTCTCTCTATATGACTCTGATCATTACGGGAATTGGATCACTCATTCATCTGTATTCCATGGGATACATGAAAGGGAATACAAGTTACAATCGGTTTTTTGCGTATTTGAACCTGTTTATCTTTTGTATGTTGAATCTTGTTTTAAGTGACAACTTGGTTCTGACTTTCCTTGGTTGGGAAGGGGTAGGTCTTTCTTCCTATTTACTCATTGGATTCGATTATGACAAAAGTTCGGCTGCGGAAGCCGGGATGAAAGCATTTATCTTAAATAGAATTGGAGACGTTGGTTTTATTTTAGGAACTGGGTTTCTCTTCTGGTTTGGTGGAAGTTTGCAGTATTTGGAACTCCAAACCAACTTAAGCGGGTTAGGTGAGTTTTCCAATTATGCTAATATCGTCGCACTATTTTTCTTTATTGCGGCTATGGGAAAGTCGGCTCAAATCCCACTTTATGTATGGCTTCCTGATGCGATGGCAGGTCCCACTCCGGTTTCCGCTCTCATCCATGCTGCCACGATGGTAACGGCAGGGATCTTTCTCATTGCTAGACTCAACTTTGTATTTTTACTCGCACCAGAAACTTCATTATTTATCGCTTGTATCGGAGCCACGACAGCTCTATTTGCTGCCACCATCGGCACTTTACAAAACGATATTAAAAAAATCTTAGCTTACTCTACAGTGTCCCAACTTGGATTTATGTTTCTTGCAATGGGAAGTATGAGTTATGTGGCAGGTCTTTTCCATTTAATGACTCATGCTTTCTTTAAGGCGTTATTATTTCTTGGTGCAGGTTCAGTGATTCATGCTTTGCATCATGAACAAAATATCAAACATATGGGAGGGCTTTTTGGCAAAATCAAAATCACTTCCTTTACCTTTCTACTGGGAACTCTTGCCATTGCAGGATTTTTTCCTTTCTCTGGATTTTTCTCAAAGGATTTAATTTTAGAAAAAGCATACACTTATGGTGCTTACGGAACCATCCTCTGGACAATGGGGATTGTTGCTGCATTTTTCACTTCGTTTTATATGTTCCGTCTGGTTTTTGTTGTTTTCTTTGGAAAAGACAATACAGACTCACATCACAAAGTCCATGAATCACCTTGGACGATGACCTTTCCACTCGTGATCCTTGCGATCGGTGCTGCCATTGTTGGATTTCTACAAACACCACATTTCTTTTTGCATATTGATACTTTAGAAAGATATTTTGCTCCTGTCCTTAGCAAAGGTTATGAGTTGGCTTCATTAAAGGGGAGTCTTGCGGAACACAAGTCACTTGTTCGAGACGTCGAACTTTCCCTTGCTGCATTTTCGGTAGGAATCGCAACGATCGGACTTATCTTAGCGTATTTTCTTTACCAAAGAAAACAAAACCCTATTGTTGAAGAACATACTGGCTTTCGAAAAATTCTTTTCCATAAGTATTATATCGATGAGATCTATGATTTGGTTTTGGTTCGGCCTTTTCTTTTTGTTTCGAAAGGCATTGCTTTCTTTTTTGATATCAAAATCCTGGATCGTTTTTTCTTAAACATTGGACTTAGTTTTGGTTTCATCGCCAATGGCCTTCGCCGTCTTCAATCGGGATTCATTGGAGATTATGCTTTGTATGTAGTCATTGGAACATTTTGTATCTTAGTGTATTTATTAACGAGGGGGGTGTAAAGTGCCGGAACAAATTCTTTCCTTCATTATCTTTTTACCAATTCTTTCTGCAGCCGTTATCGTTTTTCAAAAACGAATGGGAACCGTTGTTGTTATCTCTGCATTATCATCTGCATTTACAACGATCCTTTCGGTGGGACTTTTCTTTTTATATGATCCGACTAAGTCAGGACTACAGTTCGTTCACTGGATTCCCGATTGGATTCTTTCCGGAAAACTAAGTGTTGATTATCATGTGGGTCTTGATGGAGTTTCGCTCTTACTTTTTGGACTTACTGCTTTTATGTTTTTCCTTTCGAGCCTTGCTTCTTGGTCGAACATTCCCAAAAAAATCAAAGAGTTTCATATTTGTTTACTCGTTTTGGAAACAGCAGTTCTCGGGGTATTTGCGGCCGGGAACTTAGTCCTTTATTATGTGTTTTGGGAACTAATGGTTTTACCGATGGTTCTAATGATCGGAATCTGGGGTGGGGAAGACCGAACAAAGGCTGCCTTAAAATACTTTCTGTTTTCTATGGCTGGCTCCTTGTTTATGTTAGGTGGTATTCTCACTCTTTACTTCAAAACGGGAAAAACCTCCATTGAATCTTTAGCAACTGCTGATCTAGGGATGTATTCTGAACCTCTCCAATGGTTTTTGTTTTTTAGTTTTTTCTTAGCTTTTGCTGTTAAAATTCCACTTTTCCCATTTCATACTTGGATGCCGGATGTTCACACCCAAGCGCCTACGGTTGGTTCGGTGGATTTGGCAGGGGTTTTATTAAAAATTGGAGCTTATGGTTTCATTCGGTTTTGTATTCCTTTTTTTCCAGAACCAAGTCTTTTCTCCCAAGATGGAGTTCAGATTTTGGCTGTGATCGGAATTGTTTACGGTTCTATGGCTGCCCTTGTCCAAACTGATATCAAACGAATCATTGCTTATAGTTCCTTATCGCATTTGGGATTTTGTATTTTAGGACTCTTTTCTTTCACAAATGAAGGTGTGATCGGTGGGATGCTTCAGATGATTTCACATGGTGTATCGACAGGGATGCTCTTTCTTATGATAGGTATGATTTATGAAAGAGCTCATACAAGAAACATTAGTGAGTTTGGTGGTCTTGCCAAACAAATGCCGGTTTTCTCAACCTTCTTTCTCATTGCTGTTTTATCTTCTGTTGGCCTTCCTGGAACCAATGGATTTGTGGGTGAGTTTCTCATTCTTATGGGAGCCATCAAGTCCAATGTTTGGCTGGGCGGAATAGCGGCTACAGGTGTCGTGCTTGGAGCCTTATACCTTTTATGGTTTGTCAAACGATTCCTATTTGGAGTAAGTAAAACCATCCAAGCCAAACCTTATAAAGATTTAACTTTTAGAGAAGTCGGGATCTTATCTCCACTTGTGATCTTTATTTTTTGGATTGGAATCTATCCAAAACCGTTTTTAGAAATTCTCCAATCTTCCTCTAATGTATATTTAAACGCAGCTTCGGTTCAGTCCATCGCGGAAAGAAAAGAAAAAGGGAAAGACTTTCTTGGTGGAAACGTAAGTAGAAAGTTTTCCGACTACACTAGTTTGGGAGCCGAACCACTTTCTTTCGAAGAAAGACTCGGATCTTTTCGGTCAAAGTTTGCTCTTCCGACCCTTGTTTCCTTAAAAGCGGAAACGCCAGACTTACATGAAAATTTAGACAATTTGGAGAAATCAATCGAGTCTGATTTCCCGTTGGAACCAACCCCGAAAGAGACGATAGGAAACTAACCAATGTCATATACTCCTTCTGCCAATGATCTAATCGCAATTTCTCCCATGCTCATTCTTTGCGGAGTGGCATTACTTTCTCTTGTGGTTCAATTTTTGATTCCCAAAGAAGAGGATCCGAAACCAATTTGGATTCTTTCTTTGCTGGGAATTCTGGGAGCCATGTATGCTTTGTATCATACAACTACCTCTCCTGGGTATGGTAAGTTTTTTGGATCGCAAGTTTCTCTTAGTCCTCTTACTGTATGGTTGAGTGCCATTTATTTACTTGCGGGTCTCATCACTCTTCTCATTGCTCCACCTTTCCTTTCTCAACATAAAACCTTATTTCCAGAGTTTTTTCCTCTCCTTCTATTCTGTTTGTCAGGAATGATGTTTCTTACTTCTGGTTATGATTTTATTGTTATCTTTGTGGGACTAGAGATTTTATCCCTCTCTTTATATGTGATGATTGGAATGGCTCGTTCTTCCGTGTCTTCTTTAGAAAGTGCGATGAAATACTTTTTACTCGGATCTTTTAGTTCTGGGTTTATGTTGCTCGGCATCGCATTTTTATATGGTGGGTCAGGTACAACTAATCTGGATGGTGCACTTCGCGGGCTTTTTTTGAAGGGATATGAATCCAATTTTTCTAAACTAGGATTTGGTTTGTTTTTGGTAGGAGTTTCTTTTAAAGCGGCTCTTGTTCCTTTCCATTCTTGGACCCCTGATGTGTATGAAGGTTCTCAAACTCCAATCACAGGTTTTATGGCGAGCGCAGGAAAGGCTTCGGCTCTGGGACTAATCATTGTATTGTTCAATCATGTTCCACTCGGTGCGATCGGTGAGTCTTGGAAAATTCTTATGGGGGTGATTGCCCTAGTTTCTATGACTTGGGGGAATATTGTTGCCCTAAAACAAGAAAACATTAAACGTATGTTAGCTTATTCATCAATTTCCCATGCGGGTTATATTGTGGCAGGGATTGTTGCGGGAGCAGGGCTTGAAGCTCTCTACTATCTATTTTCGTATTCTCTTTTGAATTTGGCAGCTTTTGCCATTATTTCCTATTTAGAGCAAGGCAAACACGAAGTAACGGTAGAAGGAATTTCCCACTTAAGCGGAGAACATCCGTTAACGGCCCTTTCTCTTTCCATTGTCTTTTTATCCTTTGCTGGGTTTCCTCCCCTTATCGGGTTTTGGACCAAACTTTTCCTTTTGCAAAAGATTGCTGAGTCGGACTTACTATTCAACCGCATCTTACTCTTTGGGGCCGTGGCAAACTCTTGTGTGGCATTCTACTACTATATGAAAATAACCATCCAGTCCTATATGAAACAAGAAACAGGGGCGGTTGCAGGCGTTCGTGACCTACCCAGTATGCCTACCCTAGGATTTTTGGTATTTTTACTCAGTGTATTTTTTGCAGCTGGTTGGCTCTTTTTCCAACCTGGTGCTTTGTTGTAGAACCCTGAGTCTGCTATAGCAGAAATAGTTCCAGGATAACGAAAAACGTCTTGCTGGATTCTACAGGGTTTAGAGGCTAGTCGATAAGTAGGTACTTTCATATGGCAACTATTGTAAAAAAATCAGAAACCTTAACCGATGGCGATGTGATCAAAGCTTTCCTCGTTTCCAAGGGACTTGTGTATGAATCTTTTAAAACCCCGGAAGCATTGGATCTGATCCTGGCGCAAAAAGGCCTAAACGACGCAGAAAAGGAAGAAGTTCTTTCTGGATTGGAATATCGTTTTGACCAACTAAAGAAAGAACATGGGTATAAGGCCAATGATCTTGTGGTCCTCCATGATGAGGTTCCTGGAATTCAGGATATGTTAGCTAAATTTGATAAACTTCATATCCATACAGATGAAGAAGTACGTTATATTATAGATGGGAGTGGGGTTTTTGGATTTATCATCGACGGTGAAAAATTTGAAGTCCATGTTGGTAAGGGAGATTTTCTTTCTATCCCGGCCAATACCAACCACTGGTTTACCTTAGACCAAAATTTAAGAATCAAAGCAGTTCGTTACTTTAAAGACAATTCTGGATGGACTCCTGTCTATGTAGATGAATCCAAAGTGCTTGTAAACGTTTGATCTACTAAAAAATTTTTTAGATTAGATTTTTAAAAAATGAAAAACCCCAACCGAAAAATCAATCGGTGGGGTTATCTTTCGAAATTCCAAACCACTCCACAATGAATTGTAAGGTGGTTCTTCCTTGGTAAAAATTTTCTTCTAAACTTCCCACTAAATCAAAACTTCCATGTTCTGACATAAATTTTTGGAATTCTTCTCCCTTATTCCAAATCATATATTTTAAAGATCCACTCCCAATCAAATGGAAACGAACATGTTTTCCTCCACTGAGTGGTGTTAGGTGGATTGCCTTAGCATTTCGAATTCCGAGTTTGATATCTGGATTTCCTTGGCCAAAAGGTTCCAAGTCTTTCCATTCTTTTAGCAGACGCTCTCCCATTTCCTCTGTAAGAACAGTAAAATCGGTTTCAATTGAATGAATGGTTTCTCTTTCTTTATCTTGAGATAACCATTTTTGGGCTGCATCATATAATTCTGATTCAAAGGTCGGAATTGTATCGATTTGGATCGAAAATCCACCTGCTTCTGGATGCCCTCCAAAATGTAAGAAGTGGTGAGATAAAGATTCTAAAAGTTCTAAAACATTTTCTTTTCCATAAGAACGAATACTTCCTCTCGCATCACCATTGTCAGGTGCTAAAAAAATTGCCGGTTTTTTATATGTATCCACCATTCTTGTGGCAACAATCCCACTGACACCTGGTTCCATGTCTGGTTCATAACAAAAAACCAAATCTTTGGTGGTTCGTTCTGGTTTTCTTGCAAAATAACGTTCGACCCGGTCCATATTTCTTTTGGTTCTTTCTTTTCGTTCTTCATTGATGGAAAGAAGTTGTTTTGCCTTCGTTTTTGCCTCTCCTACTGTTTCTGAGAGAAGTAAAGAAACGGCTTCTTCTGTTTTCCCCATTCGCCCTGCAGAATTCAGAACAGGACCGATGGACCAACCAAGGTCTTTTGTGGTAACACCCTGTGGGCTAAGTCTTAATTCTTTTAATAGTTCGGATAAACCTTTTCGTTTTTTATCACCTGCGTAAAGTTTGGTGAGTGATTCTAAAGCCAATTTGACAAAATGCCTATTTTCTCCCGTGAGAGGCATCATATCCGTTATGGTTCCTATCCCTGCGAGATCAGTTTCTTCTTCTAAATTGGAAAAAAAATCAGGGATTTTGGAACATTGGTAATAGAAAATCTTTCGTTCTGCATCTACAGGAATAGAAGTTAAAAAATCTTCCGGATAGGGAAGGAAGTTTTTTTCATCCAAAGATAATGATTTTAGAATTTCTTCACTGATCCTAATTCCATTTTGAAAGTATAATGTTTCTTTTTGGTCACTTCCTTCAATCGTATCCGTTTTTACATAGATTTGATTGAATTCTTGACTTAGGCGAAAGAGAATTGCGGATACTAACTTAAAAGAAAGAACCGCAGTGCAGATTTTTTTTTCTGGATAAACCGAATCGGTTCTTCTTGGATTCACCAAGGCACAGTTAGTTGGAATGCGAACAGGAACTTCATGATGGTCAAGAACTATGACCCGGATTCCCATATTGGTTAGTTCTTCGATTTCATCTGCTTGGCTAGAACCAAAGTCGAGAGTCACAAGAAGGTCAGGTTTTGCTTTTTTGATTTTGAGAACAGCTTCTTTACAAAGACCATAGGGATCACTTTCCGAGGAAACCATCACTTCTAAGTTGATATCAGAAAACTGGGGGTGGGATTTTAAAAAGAAAGCAAGTAAACAAGTGGAACTCACTCCATCTGAATCTCTATCCCCATAAAGTAGGATTTTTTTTCCGGCTTTGGCAAAACTCAGTAAAAGTTCTATAGCATCAGATAAATCAGGTAGAGAGTAGGGAGAATGGAGGCAAGAAAAATCAGAAGTAAGAAGTTCCTTAGGATGGATGTTCCGAAGTCCCTCTCTTCTATCCACTAAGTAACGTAAGAGAGGCCGTTTGGATTCAACTTTGGTTCGTACTTCGGAGAGTAGTGGTCCGAAGTGAACCTTGGTTACATGATGCAATTGCCAATAATTTTGGAACCGAATTCTACTTCGAGTCCTGGTGTTTTGATATCACCTACGACCTTACCATTTTTTTTAAGTTCTACTTTTTCTTTTGCGTCTACATTGCCTTTGAGGTTTCCATGAACCACAAGGCTTCCTACTTCTACATCCGCTTCTACATCACCAGTTTCATCAATGATGAGTTTTCCTTGGGAGGTAATCGTGCCTTTGAACTGACCTTTGATTTTTAGTGTTTGGTTGAAGGAAAGTGTTCCGCGAAATGTAATGTCGTCGCTAATGATCGTGTCTATAGATTCGTCTTTCATTGGTAGGGATAGTCTCGTTTGACATCCGCGTTTTGGCAACTCTATCTATTTGTAACCAAAAGGAAATGGAAAAAAGTTCGTATTTCGGGGGATTTCTCTTGAGTCTCTGGGTCGATTCTTGAACCTGGGTCTCAAGAGTAAGAAAAATCAGTGAAAATTAGGCGCTTCTGGAAGTCAGGATTCATCCTACTTTTGGCGGTTTTCATCAATCTGAATCTGGTCGATGACCGGTTTGTTTCTCCTCTCGAAGATTTGGACTTTCAATACCAATCCTACGAGATAGAAGAAACGACTCGTGTTCTAATTACATCCAGCAAAGTATCCAATAAAGTTTTAAAATTGGTGCCTATGCCTCGAGAACTGTCCCAGCTGAAGGTCTCTGTCCTTCGTTGGTCCACAATCTCTACAGAACCTGTATTTTTTTCTGAAATCCCCATCTTATTTCACTTTCTTTACCTCCCTCCTCCATTTTTGGCTTAATCGTTGCATGTAGATTAGCTTTAGCCTCGATACCTATTTTTTGGTTTCGGGGAGTACCAAATTTGAAATAGGAATTATGTTAGAAAAAATCATTCAGTTTTCCATTCATAAACGAGCGATGGTTCTCGTTTTGACTGTCGCTCTCACAATCGTAGGTTTTTATAATGCTTTGAATCTATCGATTGATGCCATTCCGGATGTAACGAATGTCCAGGTATCTGCTGTGACTTCGGTTCCCGGCCTTTCTCCCTTAGAAGTGGAACAATTTATTACTTATCCCATCGAACTTGAGTTTAACGGGATGCCAAAAGTGACCGAGATCCGGTCGATCTCAAGGACAGGAGTCAGTTCTGTTACCGTGATCTTTGAAGACGGAACGGATATCTATTTTGCAAGGCAACTTGTGAATGAAAGATTAAAACAGGCAGAAAACTTTATTCCAAAGTCTTACGGAAGGCCTGAACTTTCGCCGATTGCCACTGGTCTTGGTGATATTTATGAATTTGCTCTAGTGTCCGAAAGTCACACTCCCGAAGAACTCCGAACCGTTATGGAATGGGAAGTGGCAAGACAACTTCGATCCGTCAAAGGGATCATTGACGTGAATGTTGTGGGAGGAGATGCCAAACAGTTTCAAATCAAAATTGACCCCAAACGGTTGTTATCTCACAATTTAACTCTTTCTCATATCACCGAAGCTCTGGAAGGTGCCAACGTCAACTTAGGTGGTGGATACATTCAAAAAGACGAAGAGCAGTTTGTGATTCGGGGCGAAAGCCAATTCAAATCCATTGATGATATCTCAAGACTTTCTGTGAGAACTTCTCGAGATGGAATTCCACTCATTCTCAGCCAAATTGCAAAAGTGGAAACAGGGCCTGCTCTTCGTTTTGGTCTGAGTACAATGAACGGCAAACGCGAAGTGGTTGGTGGTACCGCCATGATGTTACTCGGCAGTAACTCCCTCCAAGTGGTAAGCCGCGTAAAAGAGAAGATGAAAGAAATTGAATCCCGACTTCCTCCGGGGATGAAAATTAAAGTTTATTACGACCGTTCTGAATTCATTGGCCGAACTCTTTCCACTGTATTTACCAATTTGGTGGAAGCGGCCATCATCGTTCTCGTTTGTTTGATTTTGACTTTGGGAACGGTGAAGGGAGCCTTTGCCGTCGCCCTTGCCATTCCTGTTTCCATGATGATCGCAACCATTTTAATGAATGCTTTTGGAATTGTCGGAAACTTGATGTCGCTCGGTGCTCTCGACTTTGGTCTCCTTGTGGATGGTTCCATTGTGATGCTCGAGTCCACACTCCATGGATTTTTACTCCGTAAAAGTTTTTTATTATCTAAAACTTCTGCCCAAGACATGGAAGATGGGATGGAAGAAGTCATTATGGAGTCTTGTATCAAAGTGGTCAGGGCTTCTGCTTTTAGTGTGGGGATCATTTTACTTGTTTATTTACCCCTAATGACACTAGAAGGTGTGGAAGGTCGGATGTTCCGTCCTATGGCAATTACCGTTGCTTTTGCGTTAGGTGCTGCGTTATTGTATTCGATTACAACTTTTCCAGCCCTCATGTCTTATATTTATAAAAAACCAATCCTTCATGAGTCGGCCTTTTGGGATAAGTTTCAGTTAAAATATGCAGAAGTTTTAACTTACGGGATGAAATTCAAACGCCAATTTACTTATGCAGGGATTGGTGTGGTTTTACTTTCCTTTGTTCTCGCATCCACTCTTGGTTCAGAATTTTTACCAAGGATCGATGAAGGGGAGATTGCAATTGATATCAAACGATTGCCGTCAACGGCGATCAATCACTCTCGGGATTTGAATTTGGAAATGGAGAAGGTAATTTTAAAATTTCCAGAAGCGGTAAGTGTGGTCTCTAGACAAGGTCGTGGTGAGTCGGCTGCTGAACCCATTGGTTCAGAAGAAGGGGAGATGATGGTCAAACTAAAACCCCGCAAAGAATGGACTTCTACACACGACCGCGAAGAACTAATGGAGCTGATGAAAAATTCTGTGAACCAGAATGTTCCTTCTTCTTATATTAGTTTGTCACAACCGATTGAAAACCGCGTCAATGCTTTGTTATCTGGTTCCAAAGCGGATATCGTAATTAAAATTTATGGTGATGATCTTAAAACATTAAAATCCATCGCTGACAATTATGCATCCAAAATCAAAAAGATCCAAGGAGCTGCTGATTTACGAGTTCAGAAATTACTTGGGTTGCCACTCCTAGAGATTAAAATGAATCGTGGGAATATGGCGCGCTATGGAGTTCGGGCAGAAGAGGTTTTGACTACGATTGAAACACTTCGTGTGGGTGCCAATGCCGGAAAGGTTTATGAAGGATACAAACGTTTTGATCTCATCGTAAGACTTGATGCCGATCTTACCGATATTGGAGTCATTGAAAACGTTCCTGTTATGACAGAATTGGGAGGAACGGTTCCTCTTGGCCAAGTCACTGACATCACAATGACAGAAGGTCCTGCCGCTTTATACCACGAAGGGCTCAAACGTAGGATCCTTGTGGAAGTGAACGTACGGGGACGAGATATGATTGGGTTTGTGAATGATGTACAATCTGCCACTGAATCCATTGAATCAGGCCTTCCTCAAGGTTACTATGTAGATTGGGGTGGCCAGTTCGAAAACTTCACTCGTGCGAAAAACCGATTGGCTATCGTGATTCCGATTGCGGGAGCCATTATTTTTGCGATGCTCTTTATTGCCTTTGGAAGTGTCTACTATGCATTAGGAGTATTTATTTTAGTGCCTTTGTCACTTTCTGGAGGAATCCTTTCTCTCGTTTTCCGTGGGCTTCCATTTTCGATTCCCGCCGGGGTTGGATTCATTGCTGCTGCCGGTATATCCGTGTTAAACGGAGTTGTTTATGCCTCGGCATTAAAAGACCAATTGAAGGTCACACGTGATCCATCCAAAGCGGTTGTGGAAGCGGCCGTTTATACACTCCGCGCCGTAGCAACCACAGAACTTGTGGCCATCATTGGATTTTTACCGATGGCGATTGCTTCCAGTGCTGGAGCGGAAGTGCAAAGACCACTAGCCACAGTGGTTATGGGTGGGGTTCTTGTTGCGACCATCCTCTCTCGTTTTTTACTTCCGATTGCTTTTGAGTTTTTAGTCAAACTCGCACAAAGACAAGAAATCCGACAAATGGAAAGAGAACGTAAGATGAACGAATACTTTGTGGAAGAGATGAAAAAATACAAAGCATCAGAAATTCACACAGACCATGGACATTCTCATCATTATGAAGCGGATCCAAATGAATCCATAATGGAAGAAGATTCTAAAACAAATAAACAAAATCAGAAATCTAAAAGAAAGAGGACTTAGATGAAACCGAATTATTACGTAGCACACCCTTGGCATGGATTGGAATTAGGACCAAAGGCTCCTGATGAATTGGATGTATTCATTGAACTCACTCCACAAGACACAGTCAAATATGAAATTGATAAAGCCTCTGGATTCATCCGTGTGGATAGACCACAAAAGTATAGTAACCGTTCCCCAACTCTTTATGGATTCATTCCCAGAACATTTTCGGGGGAAGCTTCTGGAAAACATTGTTCGGAAGTCGTGGGTAGAGCGGATATCATTGGTGATGGAGATCCTATTGACATTTGTGTTCTCAGTGTAAATCCCATCACTCATGGAAATATGATTTTAACCGTGATTCCGATCGGTGGACTGCGGATGATTGATAAGGGTGAAGCGGATGACAAAATCGTCGCTGTTCTCAAAGGAGATGAAGTTTTCGGTCAAATCAAAGATATCTCTGAGGTTCCGAAGGCACTCATCAACAAACTTCACCATTACTTCTTAACATATAAATTAGATCCAAACTCTCCTTCCACAGGAACAGTCGAGATCACTGAAGTATACGACCGGGTAGAAGCAATCAAAGTGATTCAATTTGGGATCGAAGATTATATAAAGAAATTTGTAACTGTATGAAGTTTATTAGTAAGTTTATCGTTCTTATCTTTCTCGGGGTTCATTCCATCTCTGTTTTTTCGAAAGAAAAAGCAGTGTATGAACTCCATTCGAAAGATGAATTATTTTTCCTAGGTGAAGATTCAAGGGCCCAGGATTCCAAAGAAAAGTGGAACTTGGATGAATTGGAAAAATTTGCCGTCACAAGTAATCCTCTTTACCTTCGTGAAAAACAAAATATTGGTATGGCAAGAGGTGATATCATCACCGCAAGTTTGTATTACAATCCAATTATCAATATGCAACAACAGTTTATGGGAGCCTCTGCCAATGCAGCGACGGGAAAACCAGAAACTTCACTTATCTACAACCAACCCTTTGATATGAGTGGGGTCATTCCTCAACGTGAAAAGGTCGCCAAACAAGAGTTCTTGGGGACCATTGCAAGTTTTCGTGATTTTGACCGTTTGTTTCGACTTCGTTTACGCCAAAACTTTTGGACATATCTTTATGTAACAGAGCAGATCAATTATCAAAAAGAGTTTTTGGAAAATTACCAAGACCTTTTGGATTTAACTAAACTTAGGGCCGAAAAGGGAGACATTTCCTTTTTAGAATATGATCGTTTGGCTTTAGAGAGAGTACAAATTGAACGGGAATACCGAAACGCTCGGATCCTTCGCGCCCAGGTGGTGAAAAATTTAAGAGTTTTGATTGGAATCTCTGATGTTAATTCTCCATTGAGTATTAAGGGAAGATTGGAGTTTATCTCAACAAGTGAGTTTGGAATCGATTTAAACGATTTTGATATTGAAGAAAGACCAGACTTAGTTGCTCTCAAGATTCGCCAACAAAGAGAAAGGATGAATATCGAATTAAAAAAACGAGAAATCATTCCTCCTTTAACTTTGGGTGTTGAGTTTTTAAATAAAGGAAATGAAAACGTAACCGGTATCTATGCGGCAACACCACTTCCTTTGTTTGATCGTAAACAAGGGGAAATTTTAAAGTCAGAAGAATCTTATAAAAAATTCGGCTTTGATGTGGATGCCAAACGGAACGAAATCATTTCTGAAATTTCGGCAGCAATCAAAGAATTACAAGCAAGGGAATCTCAATTACTCGATTACCAAAAAATGGGCCTCTTGGAAAAAAACAAAGAGGTACAAGAGAAGTCAAGGCTTGCTTACATTAGAGGTGCATCCAATTTAGTAACATTTTTGGAAGCTGAGAAAAACTATCTCAGTGTTCTTCGTAGTTATTACGAAATCATTTATCTCTATTACAATGCTTTGGAAGGATACAAAGCTTCTATCGGAAAGATGGATAGCTCGGAGTTTTAAGTTTATATGAAAAAAGAATTCAATTTTAAGAACATTAGATCCTTAAGCATTTTGGTGCTTGTGGCAAGTTTAGGTTATTTTGGGTATTCCAAGTTTTTTGGATCTGGTAAAAAAACAGAAGCTCTGACGGATGATAAATCTAAGTTTATTATCTCTGCTGAAATCCAAAAGAACCACCCATTTTCGGTTGTTTATCTGGAAGAAAAGGCTCTGGAGGAAGAACTCCAACTTCCGGGAACTGTTTCCTATGACATGAATAGTGTAGCAAAAGTAGGATCTCGTGTGAGCGGACGAATTGTACAGGTTTATGTGAAAGAAGGGGAACATGTTAAAAAAAGTACTGCCCTTGCTTCCATCCAATCGGTTGAACTTGGAACTACAGAAGCCAATTATTTAAAAGCAAGAGCAAGGCTGGAAGCTTTGAAAGTACAGGCAGACAGAGCCAAAGATTTATATGAAAGAAAGGTAACTTCTGCTAAAGAATATGAAATGTCTCTTATGGATTATAAATCTGTAAAAGCAGAAATGGAAACTTCAAGAAATGCTTTGGAAAACTTAGGGTTAAACGAATCTGAAATCGCAAATCTAGAAGCTGGTAAATATAATTCCAAAAACTTATACATCAGAACTCCTATTTCAGGAACCGTAACCGAAAGGGAAGCTATCATTGGACAAGCTGTGAATGCCCGCGATAATCTTTTTACTGTTGCTGACCTATCTGTACTTTGGATCAATTTGGAAGTATATGAGAAAGACTTAGCTTCCATTCGAATGGGAAATGAAGCAAAAGTGATCCCCATCGGGTCTAAAGATGATTCCTTAAAAGCAGTGGTTTCTCATGTGGGTGATGTGATTGATCCCATCAAAAAAACTGCTGAGATTCGTTTGGAAGTTAGAAACTCTCGGGGAAGACTTCGTCCTGGGCAAAGTGTAACGGCAACTGTTGTGGGTGCAATGGTGGAATCTTCGGTAAACAAAGCTAAGGTGATCCCTGCTGATTGTATCCACAAAATTGAAGGAGAAAATTTCATCTTTGTTCGTAACGGTGATGGATCTTTTTCTGCCAAAAAAGTGGGTGTGGGAAAAACTTATGACCACTGGGTGGAAATTACAAATGGAGTGGAGCCGGGTGAAGCCATTGTGGAAGAAGGAAGTTTTGTTCTTAAAAGTGAGTATTTAAAATTATAACTCCTAGTTTTTTGTTGACATAACACCTATTTCCTAGTTATCTGTTTAGTATGAAAGATCTCACGGAAAAACAAGAATCTGTCCTTCAATTCATAACGGACACAGTGCGCGAGAAGGGGTTTCCACCCACCATCCGTGAAATTGGAGACCAGTTTGGAATCACTGCCAAAGGTGCTTACGATCACCTAAAGGCGATTGAGAAGAAAGGTTACATTCGGACTTCGAAAAACCAAAGTCGCGCCATTGAACTTCTAAAAGGGAATGCAGAAGAAGCGCTCCTCGTACGAGCCTCGGGTATTCCTTTACTTGGCCAAGTGGCTGCCGGTTCTCCCATTCTGGCAGAAGAAAATATAGAAGAATACATCGCCGTTCCGGACGGAATGGCAGCCAAACCGGGAACCTTTGCCCTTCGGGTGAAGGGGGACTCTATGGTAGAGGCGGGGATTAGTGATGGGGACATTGCCATCATTCAAAAAAAAGATACGGCTAGGAACGGAGAAATCGTTGTGGCAATGATTGAAAACGAAGCCACTCTCAAAGTTTTTTATAAAGAAACTGATATGATTCGTTTGGAGCCAAGAAACGCAAAATTAAAACCCATTCGCACCAAAAAGGCGACGATAATTGGGAAACTAATCGGTCTCTATCGCATTTACTGATTGACCAAAGCCTGGTTTGGAGTGAGTTTAGAGGGGATGCTGAAACATCTCCTCTTTGTACCAACATTCTTAATCCTTTTTATTTTCCTCTCTTGCGCACCCAAAAAACAAGAAATCGATGCCTATGATCTCAAACGGGTTCTGGAGAGATTTGCTCAAAACCGAATCCAGACGGGACTGATGGCAGATACCAAACGACCCACGCCTACGGACAGTGCCCTTTTTGAAGAGGCTTGCGAAGTCTATCGTTTGTCCATCCCTGAGGCCAAAGAAATGTTAAAAAAAGAAAACAAAGCTCTCTACGAGTCAATTTATGGAAATGAATAAAATTAAAATATCGGAACGTTTGGTTTGGATTGGTATTACGCTTTCTTTGGTGGTAGTTGTCTTTTTTGCGACCACAGAAAAAGTAAAAGCGATCTCCACTGATGGAGAAAAATACTTACAGATTCTTCATGAAGTGGTCTCTTATATTGAAAACGATTATGTAGATCCACAAGAAGAAAAAAAAATCTACACTGGTGCTATTCTCGGAGCCTTACAAAGTTTAGGTGACCCGCATACTCGGTTTTTGGATACGGATGAGTTTGGTGAACTACAAAATGAAACCAAAGGAAGTTTTGGTGGGATTGGTGTAGAAATCAGTTTTCAAGAAAATGCATTTATTATCGTAGCTCCGATTGAAGGAACTCCCGCATGGAAAGCAGGCCTCCAACCTCAAGATAAAATTATAGAAATCAACGGTAAAAGTACAAAGTCTGTTTCTCTTTCTGAATCGATTGGGATGATGAGGGGAGAAGTAGGTTCTTCTATTTCTATGAAAATTGAAAGAAAGGGAATCAAAGAACCCTTCGTTGTGAATCTCGTTCGAGAACTCATTCAAATTCGTTATGTAAGATCACATTACCTTCCCGAAACGGAAACGGGTTATATCAAACTTGTTCAGTTTATGGGGAAAGAAACCACCGCGAAAGAATTTGCCTCTGCTGTCTCTGCAATGAAAGAGGCTGGCGCAAAAAAATTGGTGATCGATCTAAGGATGAATCCAGGTGGACTTTTGGATTTAGCCATTGATTTGGCAGATTTATTTCTACCTCCTGAGGCGGACATTGTGTCCGTAAAAGGTCGAGGTGGAGTTCTTGTTAAAAGTTATAAAGCGGATAAAAAAGATAAAAAGTTCTTAGACATTCCAATTGCGATTCTTGTGAACGGTGGCTCTGCGAGTGCCTCCGAAATTCTAGCAGGGGCTCTAAAAGACAACAAACGTGCTGTAGTGGTTGGCACTCAAAGTTTTGGGAAAGGAAGTGTTCAATCGATTTTTCCTTTGTCGGGAGGAACAGGTGTTGCTATCACCATTCAAAAATACTATACCCCTTCTGGAGTATCGATTCACGGTAAAGGCATCACTCCTGATTTTGTCGTAAATCCAACGGCAGCGAGTGAAGATGAAAAATATGCTTTGGAAAAACTTTTTAAAAAGAATTTGATCCGACCTTTTTTAGAAACACACCCAGATTACAACGAAGCTGCCTTAAGTGATTTTGCAAGTCTGCTTAAAAAAGAAAATATTGTGATCTCCGATTCAGTAACGCGTATATTTTTATTCAATGAAATGAGAGCGGGTTCTTCTAATTCCAAACCTAGATTGGATTTAGATACCCAACTTGCTGAAGCCATTCGCGTTTTAAAATAATGACCTACGGGCTCGGGATCGAATCCAGTTGTGATGAAACTTCCATTGCAGTCGTTCGCGATGGAAAAGAATTACTTTCCCTCAAAGTTTACAGTCAAATCGATTCACATTCCCCATATCGGGGAGTGGTTCCCGAAATTGCATCCAGAGCCCACCTAGAAAAAATCAATTCTCTCCTTGCTGTTGCTATGGAAGAATCGGGAATCCAGTATTCTGATTTAGAATATGTGGCTGTCACCAGTTATCCTGGGTTAGTTGGCTCTCTGATGATTGGCGCACAGCTTGCTCGTTGTATTTCGCTTGTGTATAAAATTCCGATTGTCGCAGTCAATCATCTGGAAGCGCATCTTGCTGTGATTGGGCTCGAGAGAGACCTTCCTCCTTTTCCTTGGCTCGGGGTCCTATTGTCTGGGGGAAATTCTTCGATTTATCTTTATCGGGGATTTGGTGATTTGCAGATCCTCGCTGATACAAGAGATGATTCGCTTGGTGAGGCCTTTGATAAGGTCAGTGCTGTGTTAAACCTTCCGTATCCCGGTGGCCCATATATAGAAACAAAGGCAAATGCTTACATCCAAACCAAGGGGGAGGGAAATCCCTTTCCAAAACTTTTAAAAGAGGATGGAGAGGATCTCCTTCGCTTCTCTTATAGTGGTTTAAAAACAGCAGTCCTTTATTACCTAAAGGCCCATCCTGAAAATCCCCCTTTGGAAAAAATCTCCTATTTTTTCCAAAGAACTGCTTTTGAGCTCGTCACTCGCAACATTCGGAAAGCCATAAATAAAACCGGAATTCGGACTGTGGTTGCGGCCGGGGGAGTTCTTGCGAACCAGACACTTAGGGATGAACTGGAAAAAGAAAAGGAAAGGTCAGGTTTTGATCTATTTTATCCTGGCAAAAAAATTTACTGCACAGATAACGGAGCGATGGTGGCATGTCTTGGATACCATCTTTGGAAAAAAAAATCTTTTGTGGGGCTCGACTTCAAAGTCAGTCCCAAACGAAACTTTGAACAAATAATATGAAACTAAAATTGACCTGGATTCCTAATACTCTCACTCTCGGAAACTTAACCTTAGGATTTGTTTCGATGCTACTTGTGGCAGAAACTAATCCAACACAGACCAATTCACATGAACTTTTTACGCTGGCTGGGGTGTTTATCATCTTGGCTGCGTTATTCGATGGTTTTGATGGAATGGCGGCACGTGCGCTCAACTGTACGAGTGAACTTGGAGCTGACTTAGATAGTCTTGCTGATCTCACAACCTTTGGAATTGCTCCTGGTTTTTTATCGTACAAAATGTTCTTTTACGATATTAAGTTGGATATCTTCGACAAACCAGATTATTTTCCTTTGGGTATGTTCATCGCTGCTTTGTATCCGATTTGTGCTGCGTATCGTTTGGCTCGTTTCAATGTAGCTCATGATCCTAAATCTTTTAACGGTTTACCTTCTCCAGTCGCTGGGGTGGTAATCGGAATTTTCCCATTAGTGTTTTCTGTTTCTCAAGTTCCTGTTTGGACGGCCGTTCTCTTTTTTGTGATCACTGCCTTACTCATGGTTTCTACTTTAAGATATAGCAAACCACAAGTTGCCATCAGGGGGCTTTTCTCTTGGAAAAAGTTAGGAGTTAGTGTTCTAGGTCTTGGACTTTTGTTACTTGCGATCGGATTTTACAGATGGCCTTATGTGATGTATGGAGCGGTGGGTTTTTATGTATTTTCTGGGATTGTTTCCTTTCTCATCCAAACCATCCAGGATTACCGAGTTTAGGTTTCCTCTTTTAATTGGAAAATATCTAAAAGGTTGGCAATTGTAAAAATGGTGCGAACTTCATCAGAAAGATTGATGATTCGCACTTGTTTGTCTTTTTCCTTTGTCCAGCTGTAGGTACGAAGTAGGATTCCGACTCCAGAAGAATCCAGGTAACTCAAATTTTTAAAATCGAAAACAAGTTCTCTAATCTTCTCTGATTCTATTAGGGATTTGATATCCGTACTTAGTTTTGGACTATCTTTTAAGGATAGGGAACCTTCAAAAAGGATAAAGGCCTTTTCGCTGTCTTGTTTGATTTCATACTGAAACATAACTTCAGTTAAGACAACATCTGAAAGAGCCAAATACAATCAAAAAACGTTTGATTTTTCAAAAAAGGCCTCTAGAAAAAGAACAATGAAAATCAAGTTTTGGGGTGTCCGCGGATCCATAGGTTCACCCATTCGGCCTGAAAACGTAAAACATAAAATAGAAAAAATCCTCTCTTTGGCTAGTCCCACTGACATTCAAAACGAACAAAGTATTCATAGTTTTCTCAATTCTTTAAGTTTCTCTTCTTCTTCGACTTACGGTGGTAATACGACATGCGTAGAAATTCGTGACAAGGAAGGGAATCTTATCATCATTGATGGGGGAACTGGACTGCGAGAACTCGGAAACCAGATCATGGGTTCTGAATTTGGAAAAGGTGCGGGTCACGCGTATTGGATTTTGACACATACACATTGGGATCATATCCAAGGGATTCCTTTTTTTGTTCCTCTGTTTTTACCGGGTAATCATTTTGAATTCATATCTTGTATGAATGATGCAGAACAAAGATTGGAACATCAATTTGTATTCACACATTTTCCTGTTTCCTTCGATCACTATGCAGCTAAAAAAACGTTTCAGTACTTAGAGGAAGGGGTAACCATTCCCTTAGGTCCGAATATCAACGCACTGAGTAAAGCCGTTCGTCATCCTGGTGGAAGTTTTTCTTATCGGTTTACGGAAGAAGGTAAAGCCATTATCTTTGCATCTGACGCAGAGTTCAATTTAGAAGAAATGGAAAATATTGATACCTATATTGATTATTTTCGAGACGCGGATGTTTTAGTTTTTGATACTCAGTATACTTTCGAAGAGTCTTTGCAAAAAATTGATTGGGGCCATAGTTCGGCTTCGATTGCAACAGACATTGCTCTTCGCGCCAAAGTAAAAAAGTTAGTAATGTTTCACCACGATCCTTCTTATGATGATGAAAAGTTAGATCTAGTGTATTTAAGAGCTCTCAAATATAAAGAGATGTTTGATCCCCACGGAAAATTAGAAATCATTATGGCTTATGAAGGTTTGGAAATAGAGGTTTAATATGGCAAAAAAAAGTTTTATCATTGGGATCGATGCAGGGACTACCGGGATCCGAACATTTTGTTTTAACGATAAAGGAAAAGTAATTTCATCTGCTTACCAAGAATTCAAACAATACTACCCGAAACCAGGTTGGGTAGAACATGATCCAGAAGAGATCTGGGTAAAAACTCAAAAACTCATTGGAGTCGCGATAAAAAATGGAAACCTAAATCCTAAAGATGCTGTTGCCATTGGAATCACAAACCAAAGGGAAACCTCCGTAGTTTGGGATAAAAAGACCGGCAAACCAGTTTACAACGCTATTGTTTGGCAGTGCAGAAGAACCTCTGATATTTGTAAGGATTTAAAAAAACAAAGTTTAGAATCGAACTTTCGAAATAAAACGGGACTTGTGTTGGATGCTTATTTTTCGGGAACGAAAATCCAATGGATCTTAGACAATGTGAAAGGTGCTCGTGCCAAAGCAGAAAAGGGTGACTTATTATTTGGAACCATCGACACCTGGTTGTTATACAAACTCACTGGACACAAAGAACATAAAACAGACCATACCAATGCATCTAGAACTCTTTTATTCAATATCCAAACGAAAGAATGGGATGAAGAACTTTGTGAAATTTTACGAGTTCCTATGTCTATGTTGCCTAAGGCTTTTAACTCTAGAAATTTATTTGGATTTACATCCAGTGTAAAATCTCTCCCCGATGGAATTCCGATTTCTTCACTCGTGGGAGACCAACAAGGTGCACTTTTTGGACAACTTTGTACAGAACCAGGAGAAGCTAAAAATACCTATGGAACAGGATGTTTTTTACTCTTCAATGTAGGTGATGAATTTAGAATTTCCAACCAAGGTTTAATCACCACACTCGCACTTGGTCCGGAAGGAAAAACGGTCTATTGTTTAGAAGGTTCAGTGTTTATCGGTGGTGCAGTGGTTCAGTTTCTCCGTGATAACTTGGAATTTTTTGAATACTCGAAAGATTCTGAAAAACTGGTTAAGGCAATCAAAACCAAAGATGATTTAGTTTTTGTTCCTGCTTTTGCGGGTCTTGGAGCTCCTCATTGGGACCAAGAAGCTCGCGGTGCCATCTTTGGACTCTCGCGTGATACAACACCGGCTCAAATCACAAGAGCCGCTCTCAAAGCTATTGCCTTACAATCTTATGAACTTGCCCATGCAATGGAAAAAGAAACAGGAAAACCTTTGAAATTTTTACGTGTGGATGGAGGGGCCACTTCCAATGCATGGCTAATGCAATTCCAGGCGGACATCCTCGGAACCAAAGTGATCCGGCCACAGAATGTCGACACAACGGTTCTCGGTGCAGCTTACCTTGCAGGACTCGAACGTGGATTTTTCAAATCGGTAGCGAGTCTTAGAAAGGAAGAAACCAAAACGACTCAATTTGTTCCTAAGATGAAAGAAGGCGAACGAAAAGAAGAAATTGATAAATGGAACTGGGCCATCGCTCGGGTGAAAACAGGAAACTAGAAATCAATTAGTAGATTTTGGATGTAGTCACTGTTAGTTGGGAATAGTTTTTATCTGATTTTTTAGTTTTTGTTTTTGGAAAGAAGAAATCCAGCGAGAACTAACCAAATCGGAAAACTAAGTCGGCAAAGAAGGAGTAATCCTGGCGAAATGAGCCAGGAGAAACTTGCAATGATTTGGAGTCCAAACGTTACGATTCCAACCACAAAAACCATTCCACCTTTCGTTTGTTTCCGAAAAGAAATACTGAACAAGAGAATGGCCAAGGCCATAACAAGAGAAATCATATGTTCTGTTCCGGTGATCAAACTTAAATAAACAATCATCGAATCTTTCGTTAGCGGATAAGAGTTAACCGGATATACCAGCCGACCGATCAGCAAATCCAAGAGAACAAACATCGGTATCACTAGAAGGAAAAATAAACCAGAGCTAAACAAAATAGTGGGCTGTGTCTCTTTTTTCCATGGATTTCCTAAAATATAAATGGAAGGCAGAAGCGCAAGAACTGCAAAGATTAAAACCTCATCTGCAATTTGGAGATATGTTTTCGATTCCAGAAGCCATTCGTGCAATTGGTTGGAATCGTTTGGCTGCGGCGGAACAAGGTAGCAGAAAACATAGTAACAAACAAATAATAAACTTGAAATATAAAATGAGAGTTGATTTCGATTTAGAAGTTGAAATGTTCTGTGGGCCATGTGTAATTCTTGCAAAAAAAACTGTTTCGTCCAGAATAAAAGCAAATCCTAAACACCAATTTTAGTAATCAAACCAAAGAAGAGAAAACTCAAAAGGTTTCCTTTCTTTGGTGATCCCTCCACCAACAAGAAAAATTCCAGTGGGATAATATGGAACTTCTAGGATTAAATCGGGAGGAAGTCTGTGAAATTCGGAGGTTTCGATTTCTTTACGAGACAAAAAGAAATCAAATCGTAAACTTTCGATCCAGTCATTGGTTTTGAAAAAGAGTGTGGTCGTTGTTCTCCCATAAAAACTAAGTAGACCACCATCGATAAAAAAATTAAATTTCTCTGTGTTCGTAAAAGGAATCTCTTCTTTTCGTTCTTCTTCCCCTGATTCTCGATAAGTAAAAATAGAACCTTCCGGGTAATAGATATTCCTTGCAAAACGTTTATAAAGTTCTGTTTCTATGATAGAAACCAAATCCTCACCTTCGGGTGGTTTCTGTATGGGCCCATCCAAAATTTGTTTCATTTTATTTTTAGAGATAGAAGAACGAACCACTTCTAATACGGGTTTGGAGAGACTGGGGAGAATGTATTTGATAAACCTCTCATCATGGTTTCTTAGGATTTCTTGCAAAAAAGATCCATGAATTAAAGGAATCATTTCTACGGTAAACATCTGTTCGTTTAAGAATTTCGCAAATTCTGGTTCATGACGAAAGAGATTGGAAACTATGGTTTCTTCTTCCTTGGGAGTTCCTGAAAAAAGAATCGATACCAAACGGAAAAGGTAGGTTTTACTTTTTGCATCGAAGTAGAGGGATTCAATTTTTTCCCTTACTAAATTTTCTGTGAGTTCTGGATGGATGATATCGCGAAGAGATAAATACTTTGCCGATTGGAATTTATCTCTTTTCCCTCGGAAAAGAAAAGAGGGTGAGGAAGTGATTCCACCGATAACAAAGTTTGGCTCTGGGAAACCTGGTTTGGGTTTTGTTTCCGATTCCATTCGTATCTTCCTGCTTCCCATGTAGGTTGGCGTTAGGACTGGTTTTGGCTCCAGACTTTGGCGATTGTATTGTAATTGGTAGAGAAACTGAGGAAAGAGAATGGGTTCCGTTGTGACAGACGGTAGTTCTGGGATTTTTTTTCTGGGGATGGGATAAAAGGGTTCTATAGATGTTTGGAACCTGGCGACTGAGTCGGTGTTTGCTAAAAAGAAATGGTAATTGTTTCCTTGTCGGTAAATCAAAGGGGTGGGGATTTTTTCAGTTTCTTCTGAATCCGGATTCGAAAGTGCTCCCAATTATAATCTGTTTTTAAAATTTCCAACTCATTTTCGACACCAAACCGCATGAAGTCATAAATCTCTTCATGCTCCATTCCCACAACAATGGATAAGTCTTGGATGACTCTCTGTAGTCTTCTTGCATCACGGTCGCTGAGTGCAAAGGTTTCTAATAGTTTTTTTTCGAATTCCGTCAGTTGGATCAAGGGAACCTAAAACGCAGCCACAAGGATGGTTTCAATTTCATTTTTGGGAAGTTCTCTTGGGAGACAATCAAGAAATGAGTAAGTTGCTGCCAGAGTGGCAATCCCAGGAAGATCGATTTTTTTCACTTCGTATTCCGACAACCTTTGGGGAATACGAAGTTCCAAATAGATTTTACGAATTCCTTCTACCGCTTTGATGGCAGCTTCAATGACGGATATATTGGTGACATCTTCATCCAGAGCTCTCGCAATCATCACGTATTTTCCTGCTGAGGATGTGAGGTTGTATTCCATCACGTGAGGGAGGAGAATCGACATACTTTGAAAGATATCTAAATTGGTAACTGTTGTTACTGCCAATGATAAAGCATAACAGAGTCCAAGGCTACTTGTGGATTGGGCAATTCCTGCGAGGAGACTTGCCGCATAAATGGAGTTTTTTGGTCCTAAGTTTCTTGGTTCACGAATTGCCGGTACAATGTTTTTGGAAATAAGTTCAATGGAACGCAGAGCAGTGGAAGAGGTAATTTCATTGGCATACTTAGAAAGGATACTATCCACGGCAGCAGATAAGATAGAGATTCCCGTTTTTGCAGTTTCAGAACTAGACATACCAGCCCCAATTTTGGGATCAGAAACAATGAGTTCCGGAAAGGCCCATTCATGTGCAAAATACTTTCTATTTTTATCTTTATCATCCACAATCGAAAAGAAAGGAGAACATTCATTGCCGAGTAGGGGTTTTGTAGGAACAACGATGAGAGGAAGGCCTTTTTTCTTAGGTTGTTTTTTCCCAATGAGTAGTTCTTCAGCAAAAAGATCGTTGGTTGCGAGTAGGGACGCCGCCTTACCTGCGTTCACTGATTCAAAGGAACCATAAGCCACAACACAATCTGCATTCGAAATTCTAAGAAAGTGAGCACAAGAATCTAAATCTTTAAAATGAACACGGTCAACGATGTCATCATAGATGATCACACCTTCAGCGTGTTTTTCAAGACTGGTTTTGATGATAGAAAGTTCTTCGGCGTTTTCTAATTCTTTTTGAGTGGTGATGAGAACCACCCTTGAGCCAATGTTTTTGACAAAAGAACCGAGTTTGTATCCACAATCGATTTCGAAGTGAATTTTTGGCGGAAATTGAAAATTGATCCATTCGGGGAGAACTGGCATACGATCCCCTAATTATGATTCGGCGGAGTTAGAGAAATCCTCGGAGAGGACAATAAAAAAGGATCCCTCACCTCCCGTCCTTTTTACTGTTGTCCGAGGAAAGTTGTCGCGATTTGGTCGGAAATTTTATCTAACATCTCTGCAGAGAGGTTATCATAATCACCGTTTTTCAATCGTTCTTTTACTGCTTTGATTTTCTCAGAGCGATCCTCTTCTGGAGGTGCTTGAACGATTTGTTTCGCAATTTGTTTTACTTCAGCTTGTAATTTTGCTTCTGAAGCGATTTTTTTCGCAGCATCAGAAATGGAAATTGTATCTACAGGAGCTTGCGCCTCTGTTTCTTTTGGGCTTTGTGTTTTTTTGGGTTCGTACCCATACCCACCAACTCGTCCTACTTTATCGACGTTCATATATTTAGTCCTCTTCCTACATCACATATCGGAGGAATCTGAATTTCCCTTAAGTGTTTTTTTTCTATGATTTAAGAGAAAAACAAACTCGCCTTTGGCGTTTGGCGGATTCTTTGCCAATTCCCTAGGATTTGCATAATAAAGTACCTCTTCAAAGGTCTTTGTCAACTCCCTTCCCACAAGAACTTCCGTATCAGGATAGAGTTCTTCAAGCATTGGGTAGAGTCTTGGGAGTTTGTGGACAGATTCATAAAAAACCACAAGTCCATCAATTTCAGAAGCTCTTTCTAATTCTCGGCGTTTTTTGCTCGGTTTTTCAGAGAGGAACCCCAAAAAATATGTGGGATTGACCTGAAAACCGGAAACAGAAAGTAAAGCGGTAAGGGCAGAGGCACCTGGCACGGGAACAATGGAAATTCCCTTTTCTCTTGCGGTTCGCACCATCTGGCTTCCTGGATCCGAAACTCCTGGGGTTCCAGCATCAGAAACCAAGGCCATCGATTTCCCGCTCATTAGTTGCTCTAGGACATTCGCATACGGAGATTCCGAACTATCTTTGTAAAGGGCAAGGACAGGGGTCGAGATTTCCAACTTGGAAAAAAGGGATCTGGTTTCTTTGGCAGATTCACAAAGGACAAGATCCACCGTTTTAAAAATCTCTAGAGCACGAAGGGTAATGTCCCCCAGATTTCCGATCGGGGTCGCCACAACATAAAGAGAGCCTGGTTCCTGTTTACGGGCCAACGTATTGGCATCCTGGGGGAGATTGTCCCGCTGGGCAAGCGCAGCCAAGATCATTATTCCCTTTGGTACAAGGGTTACAAGCAGTTCCTAGTGCACAAGAACTCGGGGTTCCACAAGCCGCATTGGCACAAAAAGCAGTGTTGCAACCAGTGCCCACTGCACAGAGAGTTTGGATGTCATTTACCTTATTCGGAATGGCGCAAGTACTGGAAGTGGTGGATGGGTTGGAAATGAGTCCCCCCGTGAGCATCGACCTCAAAGTAAAGTTATAGATTTGGCATTTTTGAAAGAATTCAGCTCCTGGCGGTGGAACGGCAAAGCGGATTCGTTTGGTTACGATTTTTGATGATTCTGTGGAAGCCTCATAGGGAAGGTGGGGAAAGCTCGGTTGAACCCCGTCCTCCAACCATTCTCCCTGGACGGTTTGGATGATTCCAGGGAAGGCAGTGGTTACATAGAGGTTATAACCCAAAAATTGAGGTTCTCTGTTGGTCACATAATAGCGCAGGATGTATTCTGGCCTTGGATCCAGATTATAATTGAATACATCTGTTTGGAAGTCATTGGTAATATTACTATTTACGGCTACGACGGAAAGGATTTGTGGGACACTGGGCGGAACCAGGAAAACAAAAGGGGCTACGGGTGTATCGGTATTAATTCCACACCCAAAAAAAGAGAGAAAAGATATGCAGAAAAAGTAAAGTGGATGTAAAGAAGGAAAACGCATTCTGTTTCTAGTTTCCCTTCCAAGTTTTCAGGAATTCAATCTATGGGAATCCAAAAAAAATTACTCTTTGTCTCCATTTCTCTGATTGGGCTCTTTTTTCTCATCCTACTCGTAATGGGTGGAGAGGATGAAGAAGAGGCTCGCCGTAAAAAAGAAAGAAGTTCACAGGCCCTTGCCTTATTTGGGGGAGGATCTAACAATCCCAAAGGAACCAACCGTTTGGGGGTTCGCGGGGAAGATTCTGGTTCGATCTTCGATTCTGACTATTATAATGCAGGTGGAATGCGTTATGAGGAAGATAGTAACCTTGCTAGTTCAGAAGCCGGTGAAGTTCCGATCAATCCACAAACAGGAAAACCTTATCCCCCAGAAGCCATGCAGGCCTTTGAGGAACTTAGGGAACAGTTTCCCGATAACGACTTGATTCCGAAGCGACTCACACCCGAGGACAAACAAAAGCAGTCTGAGTTTAACCAAAAGTTAACAAGAGCCACAAACTCTGTGTTTGGTGGGACTCCGAATGCAACGGACATTACTTTGTATTACAATCATGTTCGAAAACAAGGAAAAGATCGTTTGGAAATTATCAACTACCTCATTGAATCTCAAGGGGGAGACGATCCAGAGATGGATAAAAAGTTCCAAGAGATTTTGAAAAGTATTCAATTTCAAAACGAACAGGTGGAAAAGGAAGCGACGAATGCCTACCAAAAGGCGGGGATTTCTTCTCCCTAATTTAAGTTTCGCTTGATAGGATGGGGTAACGGTAACTGGATTTTGGATCCAGGCCGTACTCATCCAGATGGAAGGAGGGAGGAAGCCTCTCTCGTTTCCATTGCGAAGTCATAAAAAGTTTTTTAAATTTCCTTATGTATTCGGAAAGTTTTTCTGTTCCTTCCCAAGGGAATTCTTGTTTCAAACCTTCTAGACAATCGGATTCTCCTTTTGCCAAAAATACCAGTTTTCTTTCGATGGACTGTAAGATGGGGTAGGGCATTAAATCCTTTTCATCTTCTTGGTGTTCTGATAAAGGTTTTAGTTCTGCTGTTGGTTTTGTGTTTCGTAAAATGCGAATTGATTCTTTTGGAGAAAGGAAACGATTGTTTTCTTTTTGGATATCATCTAAAAAGTCGAGTAAGAATTCTTTACTAACTCCTGCTAGTGGAGCAAGTGAACCCGATGAATCTCCATCCATCGTTGTATAACCAACAGCAGCTTCACTTCTATTTCCTGTGGATAAAAGTAGATGTCCATTTAAATTGGCAAGTAACCAAACCAAAGGGGAACGAACTCTTGCTTGGATATTTTGTAAGGGCAAATCATGTTCTTTCCAGTTTAGTTTTTTTTCAAGAACGGATTCTATGAGTTTTATGGATGTGTCCACAGCCTGGTCAATGGTGATGGAATGAAACGCACAACCCAGTTCTTCACTTAATTGTTTGGCAATCTCTTCTGTGAGACTCGAGTTGTTTTCTGTTTTTTGGTAGATGGTTACAAGTAAGTTGTCTTCATCAATCCCAAGTGAGGAAAATATAGAATCCCCATTTTCATATTTGGAAATTTCTTTCATGGTATGCACAAGGAGGGCACAGGTGGCGCTGTCTGCTCCTCCCGAAAGAGAAAGAGTAAATCCCTTTGTTTTTGATTTTCGTAAATAGTCATAAAGACCAAGAGAAACGGCCTTAGTGAATTCTTCAAAGGGACTAAAAACAATCGAACTTAGGTCTTCTTCTTTTGTTGCCTCGCTTCTTTTGTCGAGAATGGAAAAACCATGAGAATTTGTCTCATTTCTAAAAGAATCCAATTGGATTCTGGGAATTTCTGTGGATTGCGATTTTGGTTTTGAATCCCGAAAGGACCTGGCTTTGGCAGCCCGAATTTCCAAGGGATCAAAATCAAAAGAGGTTACTTGGAAGGGGGAAAAGGAAAGTCTTGGTCCTTCTTTTTTTATGTTTCCAAGAGAGGCAAAGATTGCCCCTCCTTCAAAGATAATCCGACCGGATTCATTTCCAACCAGATTGGTGAACACTTGTAAATTACACTGGTTTCTACTGGATTCGGCAAAAATTTGCTTTCGAATGGTCTGTTTACCTATGGCAAAATGAGAAGCCCCTGGAGAGAACAAAACATCGATCCCTTGTAAACTGTAAAAGGAGGCTGGTTTTTGGACCGACCAACTATCTTCGCAAATCTCCACTGCAAAATTCCAAGGGCCTCTTTGAAAGATAAAATGCCCGAAGGGAACTTCATCTCCAGCAAACGGAATGGTTCTATTTAAAAATTCTGATTCCGAATGAAACCATCTCCGTTCATAATGTACGCCAGTGTTTGCTAAGTTTAATTTGGGAACAAGTGCGACAACTCTACCACCATAGAGCACCGCCATACAGTTATATAAAAAAGAACCAACAAAGACGGGAAGACCAACAATAATGATTTGGTTTTTAGAAAAGGTTTTGAGTTCTCGAATCATTTCTTCCGAACGAGTCCAAACATCTGGTTTGTAAAAAGCATCTTCGCATCCATAACCCGAAATACAAAGTTCCGGAAAAAGAATACAATCTGCCTCTTTTGTTTCTCTACTCTCGATTGCTTTTGTGATGGATTCATAATTCCCCAAAAAATCGAGGGGAGTGGTATTTAGCGTAACTGCTGCAATTTTAATTTTGGGCATCGGAGAAAACTCGGTTATAAATCTTATCCGATGCACCTCTATTTTCTACAACAAAGTTTCGATTCCCTTTTCCCATCTTTTCTCTTAAAGAGTTGTCCTTTACAAGTAGGGCAAATTTTTCTACAAATTGGTCTTCTGTTTCTGTTTTGAAAAGTCCACCTAATTCTTGCATAACGATTGCTTCTGGTGCATTTGCGATTTTGGGACCGGTGATGACAGCAAGACCAAGGGCAGCGGGTTCAATGGTATTATGCACTCGATGCAGCCAAGCGCCTCCAACATAGGCAAAACTTCCATACTGGTATGCAAAAGCTAAAATTCCCATCAGGTCAAAAAGAATGAATTTCGGTAGGGGTTTGCCTGGAGTCAGTTTGGAAAAAACGGCGACGCTACCATATCTTTCTAATTTTGGAATCCATTCTAAGAGCCGATTTTCTTCCCATTTATGAGGAAAAATCCAATAATACGCCTCATCAGAATGTCCTTTCAAATAAGCAGAAAATCGTTCTTCACAGATTCCATAAGTGGAACCAAGAATCACCGGTTTATTTTTAGAAAGAAAATCTTTTTGTTCAGAGACAAATTTCGTAAAATTGGGGTTTGGGGATTTGGATTCCAATTTTCCTAAAACGGATTCGAATCTTGTGTCACCTAATACAGAAAAGTCGGTATTTGTGGAAACCAAACCTTCAAATTCTTTGGCCATAAGTTTATGACTGGGATAAATTCCTGTTAGGTATTGGAAGGAAGCTTTTGTCAAAGAACGTACAAATGGGTTTTTTCGCGAAGACTGGGAAGACAAACTGGCACAGGCAAGATACGACTTTGTTCCCATTTGTGATGTTTTTCTTAAAAGATTTGGCCAAGTATCCCAAGCCATAATGAATAAAACCTTCGGTTGAAAATGAGAAAAAATTTTGTCATAGGCATGGGCACGATCTAAAGGGAGATAAAAATAAACATCGGCGAGTGGATCAGTAAAGGAAGTTTCTTTTACGGAAGAGGAAAAAACAGATTGGATGATAAAAACATTTTTGTTTTTTTTACGAATGGTTTCCGTCAGGGCTTTGGCTTGGTCAAGCTCTCCGACACTGGCCGCATGTAGCCAGATCACAAATTTACCCTCAGCAGATTTTGAAAATATTTGGTTTAGAATCCGTTTTCTTTTTTGTAATTCTTCTCGAACCAGTTTTAGAAAGAACGAAAGAAACTTTAAGATAAAATCAATACAGGAAACAAGGATGTCGTAAAAAAAATATACCATTTAGCGTTTGTTACCCCAAGTGTCGTTCACTTCCGAACCAGGGTAGATGAAAGTTCTTTTATCAATGACAAAACTCAAATTGTCAAAGTATAAATGAAACTCTCCTTTCTTTTGTGAAGCCAGACTTTTCAAACGGAAAGAAGCAAAAGAAATAGGGAAGGACATGGATTGGATGAGTCTTGTGTTTTCCTTGGGAAGGTTGATTTTAAATTCAATCCTTCTCCAGCCCACAAAGTTGAGAGTGCCTAAATCAAAATACAAATCTTTGGATTTTTTTTGAGAAAGCCCCATACTTAAATTGATGTGGTGGCCTTCTGAATACACCCAAAGGATTCCCTGGATGGGCATTCCTAGAGGCAATCCAATTGGTTCTTTGGGTCTGATTTCCCAATGGTCGAGCCTTGGATTTTCTACATAACTTTGCAAAAGGAAACTCGTTTGGTTTTGGAGGTTGGGATAACCTGATTCTTTTAGGATTTTTGCCTCTTGGAAAAAGGCTTCTGATTTGGGAACTGACGCTGCAAATTGTGTGACTGCTAAAAACGAATCCACACGGTAAAAATCCCAAGGCCTTTCTCCTTCAAAGTCTTCCACAAGAAAGAGAAGGTAACTTGTATCGATCTCAAGTGCTGATTTTAGGATCTGCACTCGACCCGCTTCATCTGGATCATGTGGTCTCGGAAGAGACAAAAGACTGGAAATTGTGAGTAGGAAACCCAAACAGAATGTAAATTTTTTTGTAATTTTCATGATTTCTCACTTTGCGAAAACCCAAAAACGTGTACTCTATTTCTATCAAAGGAAAGGAATCCGCACGTCATGGGCCGCCGCGACAATTTGAAAATACTCACAACTGCCATTCTAGTGGTCCTACTTCTTTCATCGTTCATTTTTGCATTTATCTATAGAAACGAAATCTACCAAAAACTCCAAACCATCGGAAAAAACAAAGAAGTGGAGATGGTGGACCGGGAGATCGAAAGAGAAAATACGGGGATCCCGGCACCTAAAGAAGAATTCTCGAGGAACCAGTCCCAAGATTCCATCTCAGACGGATCCAAACTTCCGGAACTACCAAGTTTAGAGGATATGGAACCGGATGCGGAAAGACCACGTTCTGTATCAGTGGCAGCTTCCACCAAGTCCAAAGAAAAAACAGAACCAGCGACTCGGTTACAAGAAAAATTAGACCAAGTGGAAGAATCTTTATCTCCTAAAGAAGAAACCAAAAAAAATAAAAAGGTCTCAAAAAAAGAGGATTCAGCCTCTGAAGTAAAAGAATCTGTTACTTCCACCAAACAACCCAAAGTTGATGTAGAAGATTTTGAAAAGGTCACAAAAAAACAAGATTCAAAAGTTTCGAAACCTTCCAAAACTTATGTAAGCCGTAGTAAAAAATCAAACTCTGTTTCTTCTAAAAAACAGAAAACTAAATCTAAAGAATCTTCTTATTCGCAAAAAACGAAAAAGAATCAATATGAGGAAACAGGTTCCTCTTCTTTGGAAGTACGGATGCGAACTGTGGAACAAAAACTTTCTACTCAAAACGATCGAAACGAAAAACGCTTTGTGGAAATCGAACGTCGGATTGAGTCTTTAGAAAAAGCACTAGCTAAGTAATCGTGTCCGATTACGGTTCTTCGTATCTCTCGATTCAGAAATCTTTAAAAGATTTGTTTCCAGAGAGATCCCCCGTCCTCATCGCCGTTTCCAAAACCAAACCCTATGAAGTGGTGCGAGAGGCTTATTTACAAGGGATTCGCGAGTTCGGTGAAAACTATATCCCGGAAGCCATAACAAAATTCACTCAACTCAGAGAAGAGTTTCCTGAAGCAGTCACTTCTGTGAAATTACACCATATTGGTCCTGTACAATCCGGAACCTTACGTAAGTTATTTGGTATTTTCTCTCATACACATGGTGTGGGGAGTCTCTCTTCCTTAAAGGAACTTCTGAAACGTGCCGAAAAAGAAAAAACACTGATTCGTTATTTTATACAAACAAACCTTACGGGAGAAGATACCAAACATGGACTAAGTCTAAGTCATCTTCTTTCGCTGAAAGATTCCCTAACCAGTTATCAAAATGAATTTTGTATCTGGGAAGGGTTTATGGGAATGGGACCTTCGAGTGGTGATCTCAGCGAAACTAGGGAAGTGTTTTCCCAGTTAGCAGATTTTAGAAACAGTCAGTTTCCGGATAAAAAATTATCTATGGGAATGAGTGGCGATTATGAAATTGCCTGTGAATTAGGATCAGACTATTTAAGGGTTGGGTCGAAGATTTTTGGAGAGAGGGATTATGGAAAAGAATCCATTTGAAGCAGTTGGGATCGTGGGCCTTGGAAAAATGGGAGCAGCCATTGGTTCTGCCCTTGTCAAAAAAGGAACCAAGGTGTATGGGTTTGATCCCAACTTAAAGGAATCTCCCGTTTCTGGTGTCACTCTCGTGGGAACATTGGAAGGGGTTCGGAAAGAAGCGGAAGTGATTGTCATCGCAGTAAAACCGAATCTTGTGGAACCGGTCTTAAAAGAGTTTTCAAAATCCGCGACCTTTGTTTCCATCGCGGCCGGGGTTTCCTTTTCGAAACTTTCGGAAGCAGCCCCAAAGGGTTCTCAGGTGGTGCGGGTGATGCCCAACCTTCCTCTCGTTTCGGAAAGAGGGGCTCTCGCTTATTTCAGTGAAGATGATGTTGTATCTGACGTAGAACGTCTGTTTGCTGGGATGGGCAAAAGCATTCGGGTGGTAAAAGAGTCTTTGATGGATGCAGTCACTGGACTTTCAGGTTCAGGACCTGCTTATGTACTTACCTTTTTACAAGCCATGACAGAGGGGGGACTCCAAGAGGGTCTCAGTTATGAGGAATCTTTAGCTTTGGCTATGGAAACGATTGAAGGAACTCTTGTGTATTTTCGCAGTTTGCGTAGTGGCGATGCGAGCCTTCACCCCATGGAAGTGAGAAACTGGGTGACTTCTCCTGGAGGAACTACGATCCATGGACTCGATGCTTTAGAAAGAGGGGGATTCTCAACCGCCGTAAGAGATGCAATCAAACGAGCGACGGAGAGAAGTAAGGAATTAGGGAAAGGATGATAACGGTTGCGCGGACAGGATTCGAACCTGTGGCCTTTGGGTTATGAGCCCAACGAGCTACCAGCTGCTCCACCGCGCGGTATAAGACCATTATTTTAAAGATTCTTAAATTGTCAACGTAATTGATATGAAAACTTTTCTATTTTTAACTAAATATAAATTTATCGGTTTCCGCCAAAATCTTACTTTACAGTAGTCAAAAAAGACGAATGATTCCTATCTTATACAGAATTCTGGCGGTGCGTTTTGTCTTTTAAAGAAAACACTGATATCGTTTTTGAGCATTACGAAAAAAAAATCTACGACCAAAAGCAATTATTGGAAATTTCCCGTGCCCTAAATTCCACGTTAGATTATAAATACTTAATTGATGCTATTCTTAACATTTGTTTGGCGCAGTTGCAAACTCTCCACGCAGCTATGTACTTAGAACCAGAAATTGATTTGGGTCTTTTTAAGTTAGAACCCCAGTCGATCAAGGGTTTTGAGTTAAGTTCGGAAGAGCAAAACTACGAAGTAAAGATCGATAGTCCTCTCATCCATTATTTTGAAGAAAAACCAAAAGCCATTACGATGGATCAAATCCTACTTATGGATTCCTTGAAGTCCATTCCTGACATTACCTACCTACGAAAGATGGGAGCCGAGATTCTTGTTCCTTTGAACGCCAAAGGAAAAGTCAACGGCCTTCTGGTTCTTGGGGACAAGATGACTTCCGAAGAGTTTTCGGAAGATGAAAAAGAATTTATGACCACCCTTGCCAATCTCGCAGGGATCGCTGTGGACAATGCTCGTTTGTATGAACTGGCCACTGTGGACATGATGACGGGTTTAAAAATCCATCATTACTTTCAAACCAAACTCAAAGAAGAAATGGATCGTTGTCGAAAAAAAGGAACGAAACTTTGTTTGCTTTTTACGGACGTGGATCATTTTAAAAATTTTAACGATACTTACGGTCACCAAGCCGGAGACGTGGTCCTGATTGAGGTCGCAAAACAGTTGATTAATGCAGCCCAAAGGCATCATATCCCAGCCCGTTACGGCGGGGAAGAGTTCTGTCTTGTGATGCCGGCAGCCACTGAAGAAGAGGCGATGCTGAAGGGAGAGGAAATCAGGAAAGCTGTAGAGTCTATGGTCGTTAAAAATCCAAATGATGGAACAGACCTAAAAGTTACCTTATCAGTGGGAGTTTCTAGTTTTCGTATCACGGACAGAAGTAATAAAGATTTGATCGAAAGGGCTGATAAGGCACTCTACCAGGCCAAACATTCTGGTAGAAATCGCACAATTTGTTATAAAGATTAGGAAATTTGCCGATGGGTAGAGTATGGCAGAGCCGGCATACCTACTCAACGATCTTTCTCCATCGGTTCCTTCCGATGTGTATGAATCCATTCGCAATCGGGCCTTGGGTCTTTCTTCGTTTGATTTTCAACCATACTCTTGTTTTATTGAATACAAGACCAAAGATGAAAACACGGGGATTGAATATCGAGATTGTATTGTAGATTACACTAGATGTCAAAACTCCCGCTGTATCAAAAAGTTAGTTTAATCCTTTCTATTCTGTTTTTAGGGGCCTGTATTCCTGGTCCCATTCGCTCTCACCAAACACCTGTTTTATATCAGTTCCCCACAACCAAAATATTACCTCCACACATTCGTATTTCTGTTGTGGATATGGGAACTCATCTTTTACTCTCTGGAATTGAAGGTAAAGGTCAGACGTATTCATTTTTATGGGATACTGGTTCTGATCTCAGTTTTTATGAATCTGCTTCCTCGGAACTAGAAACCGAATTCAATTTGGGTGGTCATCGTTTTACCTTAAAAAATAAAAAAGGAATTCTACCGGAATCCTTATCCGGTCTTCTCGGTCTTGATTTCTTTTCGGGAACTTGTATCTTTTGGTTTGGAGAAGAACTGAAACGTTTTCCGGGAGATTCTCCTTTCTGCGAACACCCCGATGCCTATCTCTCCACCGATCTAAAAATCCTGAATACCAAAAGAAAGATGGATCATTATTATGCGGAATTTGAATACCCTGAAGGACATTCTTCCTTTGGTCTTTTGGATAGTGGTTCTTCCTTGAATCTTCTTCCCAAAGGGCCAAGGGACCTCTTCCTGGGTGAAAAAAAGGTATTTCTTGCGGGCAATAAGATCCAAACGGCAGAGCACCGAAAAGCAGATTCTCCCTTGTATTTGATCGCTAAGTCAGGAATCCGAGAAGAATACAAACAAGTCCAGTTTCTCACAGGAATTTCACTTGAGAATTTCCTTTTACCAGGGGACAAGGATAGGGAAGAGGTTTGGGTGATCGGTCTTGACATCCTCCGGACTCGTCCCTTGTTCTGGGACTTTTCTCGGGGTCGTGTGGGAATTGTTCACGCAGGTAACTAAGGTGAAAGAAAAAGAAAAAATCATAGTAGCAATGAGTGGTGGCGTGGACAGCGCAGTGGCTGCAGGACTTCTAATGGAAGCCGGTTACGACGTGATTGGAGTCAACCTACGTACTTGGGAATATGAAGCTCCCGCCTGTGATACCACCAAAAAATCCTGTTGTTCTCCCGAAGACATTCGTGATGCACGTGATGTAGGACTTTCTTTAAACATTCCATTTTATGTGATCAAAATGGAAAAGGTGTTTGGGGAACGAGTCATCGACCGTTTTATTAATGATTATAAAGATGGAAGGACACCAAATCCTTGTGTAGAATGTAACACCTTTGTGAAGTTTGGTGCTCTTTTTGAACAAGCAAAAACTCTAGGGATAGAAAAGATAGCTACTGGTCATTACGCTCGTGTTGTGGAAGTGGATGGACGTTTTGCCATCCAGAATGCAGTAGACATGAAAAAAAACCAAGCGTACTATTTGTACGGTTTGTCTCAAGAAAATATAAAAAATACAGTTTTTCCTTTGGGAGAGATGGATAAATCGCAAGTTCGTGAAATCGCAAAACGAATGGGTCTTCCCGTCGCAGAAAAACCAGAATCCCAAGAAATATGTTTTATTCCTGAAAATGATTATAGGTCTTTTTTGAAAAAAAAGGGGATGGAGTTTACTCCTGGATTTTTTAAATTAGCTTCCGGTCAAATCATCGGTAAACACCAAGGAAAAGAAGGATTTACCATCGGCCAAAGAAAGGGTCTTGGGATCGCATGGAAAAATCCCCTTTATGTTCTTTCTATTGAAGATGATGGAACAGTGGTTTTGGGTGAAGAAGAAGAAACTGTATCGGAATCATTTGTTTTGGAAGAAATTACTTACCAAGCTCTGGCACCTATGGAAATGGGAGAAACCAAGGAAATGAAAGTGCAAATTCGTTATAGGAGCGCACCTGTTCACTGTAAGGTGACTTCGCTTGGTGATGTTTGGCAGGTGGAATTTTTGGAAGATGTAAAAAGTGTCACTCCTGGACAATCGGCAACATTTTATTCTACTAATGGGGATTATCTTTTGGCAGGTGGAATCATTCGGAAAGGTTCTATCACTAGAAAAGTAAAAACAAATTTTGTTTTAGAGGCGGAGAGCGTTACCATTTGAAATCGGTAGAGGGAAAAACCATTCTCATTATTGGCGGGGGGTTGTTACAAGTTCCCATCATCCAAACAGCCAAAACCATGCGACTCCATACTGTGGTTGCTGATATGAATCCTTCTTCCATTGGTTTTCAAATCGCAGACGAATCCATTCTGATGTCCACAAAAGATGTGGAAGGAATGGTAAGGGAATCCAAAAAGTTTGCACAAAATACAGAAATCCATGGTGTGATTACTGCCGGAACCGATGCGAGTATGACAGTGGCTGCTGTGGCTTCTGCCTTACAACTTCCAGGGATTCGATTTGTGGATGCAGAAGCGGCATCTAATAAAGTTAAGATGCGTCAAAGGTTAAAAGAATTTGGGATGCCTATCCCTCGTTTTGCACCTGTTTGGTCTTTGCAAGATGCGAAAGACGCCCTTGATTCTTTAACTTTTCCATTGGTAATGAAACCTGCAGACAATATGGGGGCAAGGGGAGTCATTAAAGTAAATACTAGAGATGACCTTACCAATGCTTTTCGTCATGCGAAACGGTTTTGTCCTACTGGTGAATTGATTTTGGAAGAATATATGGAAGGGCCAGAACTTTCCGTTGATGCTTTGGCTTTCCAAGGCCAAATTCGAATGACTGGAATTGCCGACAGGATTATTGAACGGGAACCATATTTTATTGAAATAGGGCATAACATGCCTTCGGCGATGTCAAAAGAAATTTTGGACGAAGTAGAACGTGTAATGGCGGGTGGAATGCGTGCTCTTGGTATCCATCTCGGTGCTGGTAAAGGTGACATTAAGGTCACCAAAGAAGGTGTCAAAATTGGGGAAATTGCCGCGAGGCTTTCCGGTGGTTTTATGTCTGCATTTACTTATCCATTGTCCACGGGTGTAAATTTAAACCGAGCAGCTCTTCTTATTTCTCTGGGTGAAACTCCAGACAATTTAGATCCTGTTCTTTCAAGGGTTTCCATTGAACGTTCGTTACTTTCTAAACCAGGGAAATTAGTTTCTATTGGTGGGGTAGAGGAAACCAAAAAAATAGATGGAGTTTCCGAGGTATTTATCCAATCCAAATCGGGTGACATCATTAAGGAACCTACAAATAACATCGATAAGTCGGGCCATGTCATTATTGTTGCTGATACATTAAAAGATGCAGAACTCGTTTTTGAAAAAGTAAAAGACACCATTCGGTTCGAAGTCGATGAACAGTTTTCCATAACGGAAAAAGAAATAAATGACCAGGCAAGAATTCGATTTGGTAAAGATATTTGTTGGGTATGTAAACAGTGTGATGGAAGTAACTGTGCCTCAGGCATTCCTGGAATGGGTGGGGTGGGGAGAATGGAAACCTTTCATGACAATAGTGTCGCCCTTTCCGAATATTCTATTTTACCAGGTTATATCAGAGACCATGTCCTTCCGGAAATCCAAACTCAGTTTTTGGGTTTAGATTTAAAAACTCCCATCATGGCAGCTCCTATGACAGGAGTCGGAACCAATATGAACTTTGTGATGACCGATGCAGATTACGCAAATTTAGTGGTTCGGTCCTTTGCACAAAATGGCAGTCTTGCTTGGCTTGGTGATGGAGCTTCTCCAGAAAAATACAAAATCATGTTGGAAGCTTTGAAGAAGGTCTCAGGGAAAGGAATATTGATCTGCAAACCAAGAGAAGATGAATCAATGTTAGTGGATCGATTTAAACAAGCAGAAGCCGACGGTGTGTTCGCACTAGGGATGGACATTGATGCGGTGAATTTCAAAACCATGGTTCAAAAGAATTTATCTAGTATCACAAGACCTCTTGACCGGTTGATCAAACTCAAAGAAAAAACTAAATTACCTTTTATTCTCAAAGGAATTATGAATCCTGAAGATGCAAAACTCGCTGTAGAAGGCGGGTTTTCAGCAATTGTTGTTTCTAACCATGGGGGAAGGGTACTCGACGGAATGCCAGGTACCGCTCGTATCCTGCCAAAAATTGCAGAAGCGGTCAAAGGAAAAATTCCCCTTCTTGTCGATGGGGGCATTCGCTCTGGGATGGATGTTTTCAAAATGCTCGCCCTTGGTGCTGATGCAGTTTTACTCGGAAGACCTGTTGCAATTTCTCTTGTGGGGGGAGAAGATGCGGGAATTCGTTTCCTTTTACAAAAATATTCGGAAGAACTAAAACAATCCATGAGTGTTACCGGAGCCAAAACTTTGGTGGACATCAAGCGAACTATGTTGCTTCATAAACTTCACGGTTGAGTATGGATAAGGAAATCAAAGACCCCGAAGGGATTCTGAAGGTAATTACCGCTTTATTTGGTAAATTACCTGCTTACATTATCAATGCGGAGAATGAATATCCTGTCAAAATTATTGCCTTAAAAAACAAAGCTCTCATCATCAATACCAATCTTAAGTTTCCAAATAGGGATCGGATACTTACCGTTGTTCACAATGGTAGTAAGTTTTTGGCGTATTTTATTGTTGCTGGTGGAGATGGTAATGGAATTGAAATTCTAACACCTGTTAAAATTCAAATCACTGCAGCTACCAGACAGAGTTCTCGTGTGGACACTAGCCAAACCCAAACAGGAATGGTGGTTTCTAATATCATTAACGTAAACGATGTATCAAAAGCGATCGGTTTTGATGATAAAAAGGTAGATGCCATTCTTCTCGCATACCGAACAAAATTAATAAAAGCCTTCCCTTTATCTTCTATTTTCTTTGCAGGTCGGATGGACAACCGATTAAGGCTGATGCATCATTATGATAAAGATATTTTTATTATTGATCGTAAGGAAAAGTCTACTGCATCTCCCGATTTTTTTCCATTCGATGAGTATTTGAGAATTTTCGATAGTTCAAAAATTGGTGATTCTTATACTTCTGAAATCTGCGTCCCCATCAAATATAAAGGTTATGTACATTTAGGTTATGTGCAAGTATTGGCAGAAAAACCTCTTGATTTGGAAATTTATAAGCAGATCCAAACTTTTTCAAATGCTGTTAGTCGTGATATCATTAATACTGGGGTTTTTCAGGAATCACGTGATGTTTGTCAGGTGATGGATTTAAGTATGGGTGGTATTAGTTTTATCCATGCTCCTTCTCGTTCTTTTTCTAGATCAGTAACTTTGAATGGAACCATTCTTTTCGATTTGAATTTGGAAGCTGGAAAACGAGTCACCATTCGTGGGATCATCAAAAACATTCGTAACCAGGAAACAAATTTCCGGGTGGGTTGTCAGTTCTATAACCTAACGGAAAAGGACGTAGAAGTTTTAGAAGCCTTTCTCAATGTCGGAAAAGAAGAAGAAACCGTGGTTGCCTCTGAACCTTCCGATACTCCGGTTGACTCTGATTCTTCTGAAGAAGATACGCTTGTTGTGGGTGCAGTGGATGAACCAGGGGATCCTTTTGGATCTTCTTTTGAAGAACCTCTAGACGAAAATCCCCTTCCTGAATCTTAACCAATGAGTGCTTATCACTCACTCATTCGTTATCCTTTTACGGGTAAAACTGTATTTGAGTTTCTCACGACCAAGTTTCCTTACCATAGCCCTCCCGAGTGGATTTTTTTACTCGAAGAGAATCGTGTCAAAGTCCAGGGAAAGATTGCAAAGGCAGATTTGGTTCTTTCAGAAGGGGATACTGTCACCTACGAACCAATTCCCGGTAGGATCCAGGAGCCGGAAGTAGATACAAATTATAAAATTTTAAAGGAAACAGAAGAGTTTCTCTTTATTGATAAACCAGCAAATTTACCCATGCATCCTGCCGGAAGGTATCGCACCCGAACCCTCCTGAATCTGTTGGAGATGGTTTATCCTACTGTGATTCCCGTACATAGACTCGACCGGGAAACTTCAGGGATCGTGATTTTTGCCAAAACAGAGGAGAGTCGAACTTGGTTACAAAAGAAATTTGAATCACGAGAAGTGAGAAAAGAATATTTGGCCGTGGTGCGAGGGCGATTTGAGAAGGAAGTTTGTTTAGAAGGGTTTATCGGAAAAGATTTAGATTCGGCCATCCGTAAAAAAATGAAATTCTCTCCTTATGATTTTTCAGAAGCCAAATCTGTTTCTACAAATTTCCTTCCTCTCTCTTATAACGATTCGCAAAATATTAGTTTGGTGCTCGTGCGCCCGATTACAGGTAGGATCCATCAAATACGTGTAAGCCTTCTCTATTTAGGATTTCCCATTTTGGGTGATAAACTATATGGCCCAAGAGAAACCATGTTTTTGGATTTTGTTCAGTCTGGTTTGAGTGATGTTTTACTGAAGGAACTTGGGTTCCATCGTCAACTTTTGCATGCACATAGCATTAGTTATTTGGACGAAAGAGGGAATTCCCAAGTTCTTGTTAAATCTGAAGTTCAAAATGATATACTTTCTTTCTTCCCTGATTATCAAGACTATGTCCCATAGGTTTTAATAAAAATCCAACTTAAAGATCACCTTTCCTCCGATCTTTCTATAAAGAGAGAGGAGGCTTTTGCAAAGGATGGCAGGAGCAGGCAGATTATTAAAGGATTCGGAAAAAATTGTATTTGGTGAGTTTTGGACTGCAAAACAACGTCAAGGACATTCCATTCATCATACCGTAAGTTATAGAGCATCATTTAAACCAGAACTTCCTTCTTTTTTTATGAAGGAATTCTTAAAAAAGAAAAATAGGGTCGTATATGATCCGTTTGGTGGTAGGGGAACCACTGCCATCCAAGCAAATATCGAAGGCCATGTTGCCGTTCATAACGATATCCATCCTTTGTCTATTTTTCTTGCCAGTGCTAGGCAATATGTTCCTAAACTTGAAGATCTAGAAAAAAAATTAAACTCTTTGGATTTAGATAAAGAAGTGGAAGATGATCCGTTTGATATCAATCTTCTTCCTTTTTTTCATCCTAGAACTTTAAGAGAAATTAAAAACCTAAAGAAATATATGGCGGAGGATTTTTCAGTAGAGATGAAATTCATTTCTCTCATTGCATTGTCTAGACTCCATGGACATAGTACTGGTTTCTTTTCCGTTTATACTTTCCCTCAAGTATCGATTCCGCCGGAAGCACAAGCCAAGAATAATATCAAACGTGGCCAAACTCCAGACTACCGTCCCATCAAACCTCGAATCTATCAAAAGATGAAACGAGATTTGGCGATGCCCATTCCACCGTTCTATCATGAATTTTCGAAAAACAATTTGTATTCACTGAATTCGGCGAACTCGGTTCCTAATTTGGATTCAGAATCTGTGGATTTAATTGTGACTTCACCCCCGTTTCTTGATAAAGTGGATTACGAAGGAGACAATTGGTTACGCCACTGGTTTCTTGACATCAGGAAGTCAAAAGATAGAAAACTCAGTATCTTCAGCAATCTGAATGACTGGAATGAATTCATCCGTTCAACTTTAAAGGAATCAGCAAGGGTTCTGAAAAAAGGGGCCTATATGGTGATGGAAGTGGGTGAGGTGAAAAAAGGAAATTCCATTCTTTATTTGGATGAAGACGTGGTGAGGATGGCGGAAGGAACGGGACTTACTTGGAATAAAACCTATGTCCATACCCAAAGTTTTACGAAACTTTCTAATTGTTGGCAAGTTTCCAATAACGAAAAAGGCACAAATTCCAACCGATGTGTGGTTTTACGAAAAGTTTTGTAAGTCTAATCTTTGTATGAAACAAATTCGAACTTTTGCCTTACTTTCTCTTTTGGTTTCTTTGGGACTTGTAGGTTGTTATGATTCAGCCAGTGAATTAAAAGCTGATTCCTTAGAATCGCATCCCATTGAAATTTCTGTCAAACAGAAGGCAGCAGGGAAATATGAGTTAGAATTATTTTTACCAAAAGACTTTGGATTTCAAATGGAAGCGCCACACCGTTTACTTCTGTCAGGTGCGGATGGTTTAAAAGTTTTAAATGCTGATTTAAAACTAAAAGGACCAGTCCATCCCAAAAAACCAGAATACTTTGAATATCTTAAACCCTTAACCTTCCAAGTAGAAGGTAAGGGTAAATTGCAACTAGATGCTAAATTGTTTTATTGTAATTTTGTGAAAAACATTTGTATTCCCGCTAAGGTAAACAAATCGTTTTCTATCTAATTAGAAATTTGAAGTTCATTCTAAGTCTTTAGTAACAAGACGTTTCAAGTTGGATTTTTGGATTTGGTATAAGAAAAAATACCTTCCACCAACAGAAACGTTTTTATCCACAATCTTTCCTTCTTTGGAAATATCTCTGAGTTCTTTTCTTCCTTTATCAGAAAGATTTGGTATGGTATAAGTTTTTAATAAGTTCAGAGATTTTTGTTCCGCAATGGTTTTTGCTTCCTCGATTCTTCCAGATTCAGTTTCGAGTACACTTGATACGGCTACTTGGAATAAAGACTCAGAAAGAAAACCTTCCTTGGCTTTCGTAAATTCAAGAATCACTTCGTTTTCTGAATCTTTAGGTTGCGAGACTTCTTTAGTTTCTTTGGACTTACAATTCCAAACAAGAGTGAGAATGGCAAAAGAAAGGATCATCCTTGATATTGTTTTGTTCATTTACAGTTTCCTAGGTTCTGGGAGCGGAGTTGTCTCCACACGTTCCATTAATTTAGGTTGGATGTTGCGGAATAGGAAAGCACATTTTGTGCGATCGGTGTAATCTTCTTTGTAAAGCGTAAGGCCTTCAAAGAACCATCCGAAGTTATGTGTGTTTTCAATCATGTTTTCTTTTGGCTCTTGGGGATTCCCCCTAACTTCGCCTAGGTTTTGTCCAGAGCCTTGTTGTGTTTGTAAGGAATTTGTAGCGATTTGCCCTTGGGTGGTGAGTTGGCTTGGTAAAGTGGTCGTGGATCCTGGTGTGGTTGTGGTGGTAGTCGTTCCGCTAGTGGCTGCTGTTGGATTTTGAGGGGCATTACTCAGTAACCTAGTTTCTCTATCCTTTCCTTCCAAGGACTTTGCATATTCGTTAAATCCTTCACCAAATTTATGTTTTTGCCTTTGGATCTTGACAAGGTAGGGCAAAGTCAATCTCTCTCTTTCCACAAAGGCCCTTCGTTTACAATCTTCTCGCCTTTCGACTCCAGAGAGTTCTTTGTAAGTAACTGGAATTTCTACTTTGATTTGGAAGAATTCCCGTGAAATGAATCCTTCATCCGTTTCATTGAGAAGAGCTCGTTCCACATAATTGGGATCTGCAATGGTGAAGAGGCGGCATGAACAAAAGAAGCTTAAAATTAGAAGTTTACGAACCATTTCCAACTTCAAGACTAGTAGATGATGTCGAAATTACGAATCTTTTTCCTTTGTTTCCTACTACAAATTTTGCCAGTTTTTTCCCAGGACCAATTCTTTGGGACATCTGAATCTCAGTTCCGAGAAAAGATAAAGACCATTCGTTTGGACAATGGACTCACGGTTGTGATGATGAAACGGGGAACTTCTCCAACTGTAGCCTTGTACATTAAATTCCTTGTAGGTGCTGTGGACGAAACACCGGAAGAAGCAGGAACTGCTCACCTTTTGGAACATATGCTTTTTAAAGGAACCAAAACAGTGGGCACCACTGATTTTGCAAAAGAAGAAAAATACCAAAAACAAATTGAAGTTTGGGGAACTGAACTCGATGATCTGAAACTTAAAATTCGCGATCTCACAACGCGCGGAGAAACGATTCCTCCTTCTTTACAAGAGGAAAAAGATACTTTAGAGCGCCGATTAAAAAACCTCATCCAATTACAAGATGAGTTTATCGTAAAAAACGAAGATTCTTATATTTATGAACAAAATGGTGAGGTTGGATTCAATGCCTATACTTCACAAGATGTTACCAACTACCAAATCCAACTTCCCAATAACCGGATAGAAGTTTGGGCCAAAATTGAGTCCGATCGTTTGAAACACCCAATCTTACGAGAATACTATACAGAAAGAGATGTTGTCATTGAAGAACGTAGAATGAGAACTGATGATAGTGGTGCGGGTGTCCTTCGTGAGAAGTTTTTTTCGATCGCTTTCGAAAGTCATCCTTACAGAAAACCTGTGATTGGTTATTCCACCGGCCTTCCTTTTTTAAAAATAGAAGATACCAAAGCATTTTTTCAAAAACATTACACTCCCGATCGTATGGTCATTTCTGTTGTGGGACAATTTGATTTTGCAGAAACAGAAACCATCATTCGTAAATATTTTTCTGATTTAAAACCAGGAAAACCAAGACCAACCTATAAAGTGGAAGAAAAATCTTTTCCTGGTGAAAAAAGGTTCAAAGTGTATCATCCTTCGGGAAGCCAGATGATGATGGGTTTTTTAAAACCTCCTTATCCTCATAAAGACAATTCTTCCTTTGATGTTTTGTCCACAGTCCTCACTGCGGGAACGGGTTCTAGGTTATACAAACGACTTGTATTAGAAGAGAAACTAGCTCTCAGTGTGGGGGCAGCCAACGGTTATCCAGGAGAAAGATACCAAAACTATTTTGTATTTTTTGTGAAACCAAAAGAAGACGCAAAACCAGAAACAATCGAAAAAATCATTTGGGAAGAAATAACAAAAATCAAAGAAAATGGAATTCCCGCAGAGGAACTTGATAAAGTGAAAAACCAAATGGTTTCTGACTTTATCAAAACTTTGGATGAAAATGCAAGTATTGCGGACCTTCTTAGTTACTATCAACTGTTATATGGGGATTGGACTGGGCTTTTCCGGCAATATTCTTCGATTATGAAAACTTCATCCAAAGACATTCAAACTCTAATTCCTACTTATCTTTCAAAAGATAGGGTGGTTGTTGGTGTATTGGAAGATGTAAGGAAAAAATCAGAATGAAACGTATTTATTTAATTTTAATTGGTTTTAGTTTTTTGGGTCTTTCTGCTAGGGAGATGGGTGAGTTTGTTCGTGATTTACAGTTCAAACCTTTAGAATTTGAAGTTCCAAAAATTACTTCCGTGAAACAGTCGTCTGGTGTAGAAATATTTTCTTTAAAAAACGCTGAGTTCCCCATTGTTTATGCAGATATCTATGTATATCATGGAAAAAAACATTTAGGAAAACGCGCGGTTGAGACGGCAAAACTTTTAGAAGATAGTTGGGAGCTCTCTGGTTCTGCGACTTTTCCCAAAGAAAAGTTTCTCGAAACATTGGAGTTTTACGGAGCTTCGTTTTCTGTTTCGATTGATTATGAAAAAACAGTATTTAGTATCGCTTATCTAAAATCTACAGAGAAAGAAGTTTTACCGGTCATCAAATCCTTTTTTACGGCACCACATTTAGAGGAATCACTTGTGATGACCACAAAAGGGAAACTCACTGAAGAGATCAAACGAAGAAACGATAATCCTACTGCCCTTGGATCAAGGAAAGCAAAAGAAGCACTCTTTCGTGCTACCATAGCCGGTACTTCGATGAAAATTTCCGGTTTGGAATCTTTGCAGCTTTCGGATCTTACCGAGTTTCAAAAAGAGATTTTAGAGGAGCCAAAACGTAGGTTTCTTGTGACTGGTGATTATGATTTGAAGGCCTGGGAAAGTTTTTTCCCAAGTTTATTAGAAGGATCTAAAAAACTAGAATCTGAAATAATCACTCCTTCTTTACTCTCTGAAAATGTAAAAAAGGAAGGAAAAGAAATTCGTTTGGTAGTGAAGGATGTCAACCAAACATTCATTTCTATGTTGGGAGTTTTGCCTGAACACAATCATCCCGATTTTTATGCCATCCAGGTTTTGAATTATATCATTGGGGCAGGGGGATTTAACTCCTATTATATGAGAGAAATTCGAAACAATAGGGGCCTTGCTTACTCGGCAGGTAGTAATACCGATTTTCAAGAAAACTACGGAACCATTCAGTTTTTTGCCATGACCAAAACGGAATCAGCCAAGGAAGTTCTTTCTCTGATGCAAGAGCTCATCCAACCAAAAATCATTGATTCACTGACCGAAGAAGAACTTGTCCGAGCAAAGAATGCGATTATCAATCAGTTTGTATTTCAATTTGAAGATGATAAAAGAACTCTTGCTAGTGAAGTAAGAAGGCGTGATCATAATATGCCTGAGGGATATTTACAGAACTTCCGAAGAGAGATCGATCAGTTGACTCTTAATGATTTGAAGAGAGTAGGAAAACTCTACTTCCAATCGGACAAACTCATTGTGACCGTTGTTGGTCCGAAGGTTTTAGAATCTTCCCTAAAAGGACCTATTAAGGTTTTGAACCCAGAAGATTGATGTTAACCGCTAGTTTCGAATACAAAGGGATTAAGTTTGAAGGGATCTCGGAAGGAGGGATCAGAACCTCTATCATTTGTCCCTCTTTAGACTTTATGTTTGATTTTGGATATATCAATCCAGATAAAATTCATATTGGTAGAATCTTATTATCCCATGCGCATTTGGATCATTCTTGTGGGATTCCCTACTATGTATCGCAAAGGAGTCTTCGTAAACTTTCTGTTCCTAAAGTTTACCTTCCTAAATCATTAGAACCAAAAATGTCTCAAATTCTCAAACTCTATTCTGAAATTGAAGACTTTGATTATGATTGTGAATTGATTGGTCTTGGTTTTGGGGAACGGGTGGATTTGAAACCTGGTTATTTTTTTAAACCTTGGCCTAGTTTCCACCGAGTTCCTTCTCAAGGTTATACCATTTATGAAACCAAACGTAAGTTAAAGAAAGAATGGACTAGTCTTAGTTCGGAAGAAATTAGAAGGAAAAAAGAGCAGGGAGAAGATCCTACAGAAGAAATTTCTGTTCCTTTGGTCTCATTTTCCGGAGATACAAAAATAGAATACGTTTTGGAAAACGAAGATGTTCGCAAAAGTAAAATTCTCTTTATGGAATGCACTTATTATTGTGATAAAAGAGATGTGAGTCGTGCAAGAGAATGGGGACATACCCATTTTGATGAAATTATAGAACATGCTTCTGCTTTTGAAAACGAAGCCATTGTCCTCATCCATCCTTCGAAAAGATATAGTTATCGCGAGTTAAACGATTTATTCCGTAAAAAAGTTCCTCCCATTCTCAAAGATCGAATTTCTCTTTTTTTACCTCCCAAATCATGAAACCAAGACCAAGCATTTTTATTCCAGAACTTGAATCTTATATTGATTCTAGTTTGGTGTACAAACCAAACCCAGTTTTTTCGGAAATGGAAACCTATGCCAAAGAAAAAAACATACCCATTGTGACAGCGGCCACTGGTGGAGTTTTGTCTCATCTGGTATCGTTAGTCGAACCAAAACAAGTTTTGGAATTGGGAACAGGCCTTGGTTATTCCACACTTTGGATGGCTGTTGGTTCTCTGAACTCTCAGTTTGTAACTGTAGATCGTCATGAGGCACAAGCCGCCTTACTCGATGAATACGCAAAAAAAATGGGGATCTGGGAACAAATTCGCGTTAAGCGAGTGACTGCTTCTGTTCTGGAATATTTGCAAAGAGAACAGGATGAGTGGATCCAATCAGATCTTTTTTTTGTGGATTGTGATAAAATTACCTACCCGGAAATCTTTCGTATTCTTTGGAAAGAAGCAAGACCTGGATCTTATTTTTTATTTGATAATATGTTATGGCATGGACGGGTTCTCAGTCCAGACCCCCAAAAACCATCCGATTTAGCTGTAATGACTCTTTGGGATGAGGTAAAATCCCAAGTTTCTCGTTATACTTTATATCCCGTTGGTGATGGATTACTCTTTTTCCAAAAGGATAAAAAATAGTAGTCAAACCTTCTCTTCTCCGTGTATTCTGCTCCTTGGTTTAAGGAGAGCAAGTTTCGTGTTAAAAAATAGTTTCATCATCCTTTTGTTTTGTTTCTTTTGTTTGTCAATTTCTGCGCAAGAGTCAGGAGCTCCTGAAAAAGGAAAAGAGTCCTTTGAGGAACTCGACAAACTCGACCAAGGAAATAACTTAGAACGCAAACAGTATAAAAATATTTCAGAAAATAACAAAGACAGAGTCATCAATGCGATCAAACTCTTAACCATTGTGACCGCTAATTTTGGTGATGAAGTTCCTGATTCTAAAACTGCATTAGAAAAAATCAAAAAAGACTACCAGGTGGTTTTACGTTATTATTACCGTCGTGCTTACATCGCTTCAGGAAAAGCAATGGTAACTTTGGAAAAAGACATTGCGACACTTCTTGGAAAATTTTCAAAGAACTATGATGCCAAAACACAAAATTTGCTCGCTGAGTGTGCCGATTTGATCACAGGCCAAGAACAAGCACAACTAGTGGAGAATTCCCAAGAAGGATCCAAAGTCGTCATTCCTTACCGTGAAATTGCGGAAGGCCAACAAAAACTTCGGATTGCTTATGGACAATTGGGTTTAGCAACTGATATGACTCGTGAGGACAGGTTCTACGATGCCATCGTACATTACCGAATTGCCAAGGATTATGGAATCAAGATTTTATCTGACTTCAAGGAAGCAGAAGCCGACAAAAAAGTCATCACTGATAAATATGGTAAAGACTTGAGTGATAACAGAAATCAAATCTTTAGCCAAGGCCAAACTACAAAATAGTCCTTAATCTTTTTCTTTTCTCCGTTCGTATGCGGGCGGAGAATGACCCATCGTGGTTTTTTTGTCCTTTCTCCCGTTTCGAAAATTATTATTCATTTCCAGCTTCTGTATGTTTTCCCTTGTTTTGGAAGCAGTGCCAGTATATCGCATCGCTGTTGATCCAGGTCATGGTGGAGTTGCCAAAGATCCTAAGACACAACATGGAGATAAGTACGACAGTGTCACCCAGACTTACTTAGAAACCTACAAACAAGGAACCGAACACGGAAACATTACCGAAAGAAAGGTTGTACTGGAACTTGCAAAAGAAGTCCATAGAATTTTAAAATTAACGGAAACTGAAGCTGGTTGGAAAGAATTTGAAGGTTATTTAAAACTATTTTCTAAAAAATCCGATTTCACAAGGGTAGTTCTAGAAAGTAAACTCACTCGCGAATCTTCTTTTGATGATGACCCGAGTTCTGATGATCCCAATGCCGCATATCGTTTGTATGACTTTCCAGACCCGAAAACGGGTGTCAGACGGAAAGGTCGGTTGTCTAAAATTAATGAACAAAAGCCATGGCTCGTTTTGTCTTTGCATTTGAATCCGGCAAGTAAAGGCCAAACAGGTGGGATGGGGGCTGTTCTCACTCCTGGTTACAAAACATTTTCACAAATCAAAAAAATCTCGGAAAAGAAAAAATCCCCAAATACTTTTGTGAAAGGTCCTTGGTCTGAATGGTTGGTCTTTCAGTCAGGTTGGTCCAAGTTAGAAAATGCTATGGCCGATACTTGGATTTATCTACATGGGTATTGGTCCAAAAAAAATGGAAAGGATACTGACAGTCTTAAATTTGAAGGATATCGCCAAAATATGGTTAGCTGGCGATACGCGGACGATTCCAACTGGGAAAAACAAATTGGAAAACCAGGGCCATACGCCACAAACCATAGTGATTTCTCGGAAACGGGGAAGTTTTGGGAAAGAGAAAAGGGCAAAAAAGAAGAATGGAGAAGGGAGGGGGGGCGAGAAGGTTTTGGTGGAGACAACCATTATGTAACAAAAGAACTAATGCGTTTTGTCCAGTATGGGCTTCCCATCCAACTCAAAGAAAAGGATTCTCCCTACCCGGAACTTGGACCCATCCAAAAACCATATATCTCCACTTATAGTTTACCAACTTACACCAATGCCCTTTGTGCCTTTATTGAAATTGGATATGTAAATCGGAGTCGCGATATCAAATACTTAACCCAAAACAAAAAAGAAACCGCGATTTCTTTAGCTGTGGGCATTTATTCACTGTTTGTTGGTCTGGATGTGAAAAAAAAATCGGAACTACCTTACCACCCAAAAGGAAAAAAAGTCAATTGGGAAAGGTATGAGAATTATTTCGATGAGGTTTTATAATTAGAAGATGAAACCAAAAAAAGAAACTTCGAAAGTCCTCACCCATCCTCTTTTCCAAGAGTTGATTTTGATGTATCAGAAAGCCTTACAAAAAAGGTATTCTGCGGAAAATTTAAAACTCTATCCTGAGTTTGGTTCTATCTCTCGTTCTAAAATTGATCAGTTACTTAAGTTTTTTTTGGAATATTTGTATCCAGAATATTCGAAACGTAAGGAGCTAGATGCCGCCTTTGATGCGTTATCTGGTTTTGTGAATCATCCCACAAAAATTTGGGGGATCCTTGGAAATTTGGCTCTCTCTATCTTTCGGTTTGGAAAACACTTTCCTTTGGCACTCAAAGCAGGACTTGCAGCTTTGCAGTCTTATGTAACAGCCCATCAGTTCGAAGAAGAACTCGTTCTTGAGTTGGATAAAGAGGGAAACCAGGCAGTCTTTTTAGAATCTGAATTTGCTATGGAGAAACTCATCTCAAAAGTAGAAAAAAAGAAGGCAGATGCTTTTAGAAAAGATATTGGAGCACTCTTCAAAGTTTTCTCCGATGCAGAACTCATCCGAAAAATCATAGTCATCATGGAAGACATCCTGATCAAAATGGAATCGAAAGGAACTATTTATACAGAAGATGATAAAAAGGGAATTCGCTTAGGTATATCGATCTTAAAAGAAGGAAGAGAGATCTTTGATGAGATGAAGGAGAGAGAGATAACCCTCGTCTTACAAGCCATTGATCGCATCGAAGAGGATTTTTATCAAAAGGCTTGTGAGAGGTATTCGAACTAAATTACTGTTGGTACCGATGGCCGGAATCGAACCGGCATGATGTTACCATCGGTGGATTTTGAATCCACTGCGTCTACCAATTCCACCACATCGGCATAAATCAGTCTTCAGCTTCGATATATTTACCTTTTCCGCGGGCCACTATTTTGCCGATCTCATTTTCTATTTCAGCGCGGTTTTCGATAATTTTTTTGTTCTTTTTCACAAACCATCCACGTAAGTGTAACGGTTCATTTACCTTTGCTGGTTGTAAGAAACGAATGGTAAGTTCACCAGTTGTGGTTTCGAAATTCATCGCTTCGTTGATCTTGACCATGATTTCGTCTAAGATGGTAGAAATAATACCTGGGTGGATTTGATCCGGTAAACCCTGGTATTTTTCGGGGCAGGTATAATCACCGAAGGCAGTTTTTGTGTCTTCATCGAAAGTGATTTTTAACTGCAACCCGTCTGCATTGTCCGGTGAGGAGGCAAAGCTGAGATTTTTTTTCGCAACGGATTTCATGCCACCATGGAACGCAAGAATTTCTCTTGTGTCAAGCATAAAAAGAACTTGCGGTCAGTTTGGCCCAATTACTTGCGTAAAATGCCAATAAATCGAATATTCTTGGATTGTACCTTAAATTACCGTATAGAAAACCTCGAAAATAAAGAGTAGAACCTTCTTATGTTAACCACCCTCATGATGTTACTCGGTTTGTCTGGCACTGGTGCCGACCTCAATGATATCGCTAGGAACGAGGGGAGAGGTGGGCCTTCTGAGGACTTAAGTCCACGCCAAAAGAGAAGGCAAAAACAAAGACAATCAAACCTAGAGGAAGAAGAGAGTCCGAAGTCTCAGAGGGGCTCATCAAAAGTAGAGAAAGGTTCCCGTGGTGGTCGCGGGGAGGAACTAAATTTTCAAACAGATTCCAAAGAACCTAAATCCAAACCAAAACCTCTTTCCGAAAGATTACCTGATTTCGAGTTAGAAGAAGATGGCACCAGCGAACCAGGAATTGGCGGAAGTAAGGAGCCAAAGTCAGGACGGAATCGAAGGGAAAAACAAAAACCACCTAAAAGTCTCAGCGATCTACCGTTAGGTGATTTTGGCGAAGAAAATTCAGAATCTCCTTCTTCGGGAGAACGTCCCAGAAGAGAATCTCCAGACATTAGTTTTTCTGCCGATGATATCATCTCAAAAAATTCGAAGTATAGTTTTCATAGAAGGCCACTTCTCAATGCGGAAGCACTTGTGGAAGCGGAACAAGTGGAAGAGGCGATTGAAATTTTTGAAAGGACAGGTCACAGAATTCCTGATCCTGAAATCAAAGAAAAGATAAAGAAAAACATTCAGGATCTTGAAGAGTTTTTAGAAGACAATCCTCCCGCAGCCAAAGCAGGAGAACCAGGGAAAGACGAAAAATCCAAACCAGATGGTTTAGGAAAAGAAAAACCCAAAAAAAAGGATCCGAAATCGGGACTGGGTGTTAAACCGGACAAAGATCTAAGTGATTTAGTCAGTGCATTAAAAGAAGTTTCTGAATTGTTTGCAGAGTCGATTGCTCGCGCCATTCAGTTTGCACAAAGTAGTCCACCACCTAACTTTCCACAAATGCCGCAGGCGTCACCACAGACGTCGGGTCAGTTGCCACCACCACCAATCCCTCCCGGTTCTCCTGAAACCACAAGGCCAGGAGAAAAACAACCACCTCCGAGTTCATTTTCAAGTCCACAAGTGAATCAAACAGTTGCTGGGGGAAATCAATTAGTCCATCCAATTGTTTATCAGTTTTTACAATCTTCACCACAGAGCCCTGGTTTTGATCCAAAAGCGATAAAAAACCAGGATCAGCTTTTACAATCGTTAAACCAAGGTTTAACGACCGGAGGACTTGCGGGAAGCCCTCCGGGTTTTCCTGTGGCACCACCAGGATCAGGGATTGTTGGTCCCTTCTATGTTCCCCCAGACATGCCAGGTGTTCAAAGAAGTCCAGAAGCCGAAAGGCAACCAATCGACTTACAGTCGCTTGCTGAACAGATTTCTAAAAAAGATGTTTCTGAACTGGATCTTCCTGAAGATACATTTTTTTCTAATGATTGGAAACAATTCAAAGACCTTCCTCTTGTGGACCGCAGGTCTGGTGAGGAGAGAAGGAAGAGTCCTGACAGAAGAACCAATCTTGCGGGTAGGAAAGACAGACGTTCAGGGGAAGACAGAAGGAAAAGAGATCGGTTTCAGGAAAGGGAAGATTTTTTAAAAAACCAAGCCTTAAAAAAAATAGAAAAGAAAGCTAAGGAGTTGGAAGCAAGAGGGGAGGAAGCTTCTCTCAACGATTTATTAAAACCTTACTTTCCGGAAAACCAAGGTTTAAAATTACCGGATGCATGGGACCTCGAACCCATTGGTTTACCTGACGCGGATGATTTAAGAAGAGATAATAAAGATCCTCTCCTCCATCCTTCGGAAAAACCTTCTCCTGATGAGCCAGATTGGTTTGAATCCACTACGGATTCACTACGCAAAGAATTAGAACTTCCTGATCCTGTTGATCCGCAAACAGAAAAGTTAATTTCACCAAAGACCGACTTACCGGAAGCGCAAGATCCAAACAAACAGAAGTCAGAAACCATCATTGAAACAGATCTACCGATCCAAGTGGAACTTACCAATAGGCCGCTTGTCAGTGAAGATTTAAAAATTGGTCTTCCTGATGCTGATGAAGTTTTCCGGGAAAGGAAGTTAAGAGAAGAGGCTGGTCTTCCGGGAGAAGGTCCGGCTTTAGAAGATGCGGAAGCTCCTGAGATTGAAATTGTAGATGGGGACTTAGGTGAGATTGCAGACGAAGAGTCTCCTATCCCTCTGGATGAGATGGCTGAAAAAGCCACAGAGGATGAACCAGAAAAAATCATCCATGGGGTTTTGGAACTAAAACCTCCCGAAGCTGATGACGCACCATTCTTAACACTGACTTATGACTTTGGAAAGATTCCCCATGCATTTCGTTTGTCGAAGAATTATTCGATTATGGAATATTCTTATTATAAATACAAACCTATGCTGATGAAGGCACAAGAGTTTGCTCGTCGTAAGATGTTGAAAAATGCTCTGAACTACTACCGAGTGATCAAATCCCAAAATATCCCTCCTGAACTTCGTAAGATGATCAACAGAAACATCAGAGACATTACCGAGTTTATGGAAAAATTCTTAATGGCAAAAGGAAACTAACTCTTGACAACTTTTCCCATTCGATCAGTCTAACAAACAGAACAGAGGTACACTCCGATGAGATTGCGGCTTAAGTAAAATAGGTAAGCAAAATCAAAATTATAAATCCACACTTCTTCTAATCTTTTAGGACAAGACTTGCTTACCTATCTCCACATTTGGAAAACAGGAGTTAGTCGCATGTCCCGTCATATAACCGTTCAAAATTTAAGTTATCGTTACGAGTCTCAATCAGAATTTTTATTTCAAGATTTAAACCTGCACTTTGGTCCCGGTTGGACAGGAATTGTTGGTAAAAATGGAACTGGAAAATCAAGTTTAGCGAAACTCATCGCCGGTGAATTGGATCCAGACCTTGGAACCATCCAAGGGAATGCTTCTGTTCGTTATGTTTCCCAAGATACCTATATAGAGAAAGAAATTTTGGAAGAATTTTTATACGATCATTCCAAAGAATCTGGTCGGTATAAAAACTTACTAAATGTATTTTTAGAATCACCAAAGGATTATGATCTTTTAAGTTTTGGAGAAAAAAGAAGACTGATTTTGGCACTGGCCCTTTCTGAAAATCCAGAAGTTTTGATTTTGGATGAACCAACCAATCATTTAGACTCAGAAAGCATCCAAATCATTCGTACGGCCCTTTCCCAGTTTCAGGGAATTGGAATTCTAATCAGTCACGACAGATCTTTGTTAGATGATCTTGTGACACACTGCGTTTTCCTAGAGAAGAACTTTTATCTCGAACGCCCGGGAAATTATACAGAAGGGAAAAGGGAGATGGAAAGGGAGGCTCGCGAAAGAATTCATGATTGGGAAATGGCGCGTCATGAAAGAAAAAAACTAGATGCCGAACTGAAACGGAGGAGAGAAGAGGCGAGCCTTTCTCATAAACATAGATCCAAGAAAGGACTCGATCTTCATGACCATGATGGCCGTCATAAAAAAAACTTAGCAAGAGTGACAGGAAAGGATGGCCAAGCCGGAAGACTCAAACAACAGTTAGATAAAAGAATGGAACATTCTGAACGAAGGGAAAAAGAAATTTTTACAAAACTTCCCGAAAAAGAAAATTTAGGAATTGTTTGGAAATCAGAAACATCCAAAAGGAAACAGTTGTTTTTCTGTGAGGATCAAAACTTAGATTTTGGATTTATGAGTTTACGTTTGGAGACTCCCATGAACATCCAACCTGGTTCTAAAATTGCAATTACGGGAAAAAATGGATCGGGTAAATCAACTCTCTTAAGGTTTTTGGTAGAAGATTTGAAACAAAAACAAATTCCTTATTTGTATTTACCTCAAGAATTTACCGAAGAAGAAATTCAAAATTTACAATGGGAATTTCAGAGTCGGTCTTCCGAAGAAAAAGCAAAAATTTTATCGGGAGTTCATAAACTAGGAAGTGATCCCAAACGTGTGTTTGAGTCGGAACGGTTTAGTCCGGGAGAAATCAAAAAGATATTTCTTTCTCTCCATCTGGATGCAAATCCAGAAATCCTCCTCTTAGACGAACCTACCAATCATTTGGATATAAAATCTTTGGAGGCACTGGAGGGTTCCTTGGAATCACTAAACGCGGCTCTCGTGGTGGTGAGTCATGATCGTCGTTTTGTAGAATCCGTAGCCACCGAAGAATGGTCTTTGGAAAACTTGTCGCTCACCCAAAAACATCTAGACAGAATCTAAATACTGTACTTAGAATAATTCTAAGGAGTGACTTTATGCCACAAGTGACATCGCATGCCCCAGATTTTAAAGCAACTGCAGTGATCGGGGACAGCTTTAAAGAAATCAAATTGTCAGATTACAAAGGAAAGTGGGTGGTACTATTTTTCTATCCGCTCGATTTTACTTTTGTTTGTCCGACAGAAATTATTGAATACGATGCAAAACTCGAAGACTTTAAAAAGATCGGAGCCGAGGTTTTGGGAGTTTCGGTTGATAGCGAATTTTCGCACTTAGCTTGGAAAAAAACAGCCCGAAAAGAAGGTGGTATTGGAGAGATCAAATACCCACTCATCGCTGACAAGACAAAAGAAATCGCAAAATCTTTTGGAGTTCTCATTGAGTCTGGTCCAGATGCTGGAGTTGCGCTTCGCGGAACTTTTATCATTGATCCTGCGGGTATCATTCGCCAAGCAACTGTTAACGACCTTCCTGTAGGACGTAACATTGAAGAAGCACTTCGACTCATCAAAGCTTTCCAATTTGTGGAAAAACACGGTGAAGTTTGCCCTGCGAATTGGGACGAAGGAAAGAAAACGATGAAAGCTGATCCTACTGGATCCAAAGCTTACTTCGCTTCTGTCAATTAATTAGAAAACTCTAGAAGTAGAGAAGGGAGAAACAATGGAATCAACAGCCAGTTTAGATAAGGCACCTTTAGAATTTTACAAACCTGATAATTTTCCAAAGGGACTCACTCGTAAAGTTGTTGAATCAATCTCCCATATTAAAAACGAACCAAGTTGGCTCGCTGAATTTCGTTTGAAGGCTTTCGAAGTTTATGAACAGAAACCTATGCCGACTTGGGGGTTCATCCCGCAATTTCATATCAATATCGATGACTATGTGCATTACGTAGGTTCCAACCAAAAGAAGAAAAAATCTTGGGACGAAGTGGATCCAGAAATCTTACGTAGTTTTGAAAAATTAGGAATTCCGGAACACGAAAGGAAGTACTTAGCCGGAATCGAAACCATGAACGATTCCGAAACCATTTATGCCAATGTCAAAAAAGAACTCACAGACCTTGGAATCATTTTCTGTGATATCGATACTGCTATTAGAGAATATCCGGAACTCGTTCGTGAGTATTTGGGAACTGTTGTTACCATTGGTGATAATAAATTTTCTGCACTGAACTCAGCAGTGTTTAGTGGTGGTTCGTTCGCTTACATTCCTAAAGGAGTCAAAACTCCTATGCCTCTTCAGGCTTATTTTAAAGTAACGGCTGCTAGTTCCGGACAATATGAACGAACACTCCTCATTGCCGATGAGGGAGCGCATTTAGAATACAGCGAAGGTTGTACATCTGTCCAAGACAAAGGAACCAACTTTCACACTGCGGTTGTGGAGCTTGTTGCCAAAAAGAATTCGAAAATATTTTATACCACCATCCAAAACTGGAAAAAGAATATGTACAACTGGACCGTGAAACGTGGGATCTGCGAAGAAGCGGCTCATATCACTTGGACTGATTGTAATATTGGTGCCAATACCATCAAATACCCAGGGATCATCTTAAAAGGGGATCATTCTACGGGAGATGTTCTTTCCTTAGCATTTGCGGGAAGTGGACAAGTGCAAGACACGGGGGCTCGGATCATCCATGTAGGAAAAAATACAAGATCCAATATCTTAGCAAAAGGTGTGGCTCTTGATGGAGGAATTAACTCTTACCGTGGTCTTGTGAAGTTTGACCCATCTAGCAAAGGATCTTATAGTCATATCAAATGTGATGGACTGATGATGGACAACCGTTCTCAGTCCCATGCTTATCCTTATAACGATGTTTCTGGGGAAGAGGGAACTCTGAACTACGAAGCCACTGTTTCTAAAATTGATGATGACCAGTTGTTTTATCTCCAATCTCGCGGGATGAATGAAGATGACGCCAAACTTCTCATCATCAATGGATTTTGTGAAGGTGTGACCAAACATTTGGATGTGGAATATTCTGTGGAAATGACAAAACTCATCAAAATGATTTTGGAAGACGGCAAAGTGATTGCCGAAACATAAATTTCGCCAAATCCCCTTTCGTTTCTGTTTCCCAAACCAAAATGGAGAAACAGAAATGAAATCTATTATTTTTTAAATACCAATAGAACCAGTGCGCCACTTGCAATGAGAAGCCCCAAACATTCTCTTACTTCTTCTACTTCCATTCCCCAATAGGGAGTTTGGGTGGCGTAATACACTGCTAAAACCAAATAAACGGGAATGAGGATCTGTCCTACAAAATTGGGAACTTTGCGAAACAAACCGGCGAAGGCAATGACGGCAACGGCTGCATAAATCGGGAACCAAAGGTAGGGGTCCGGGTCATTCAATTGCAAATAGGCAAAGTAAAGGAAGAGCGGGATACAAAGAATTCGAAAGAGTTTCATAGATTCGTATCAGTTTTTTGATTGCGGATACAAATCCAAGCCAATTATCTTATGTGGGGAACCCTAAGTATTATGAAAATCCAAATCTTTGTTTTGTTTTCCTTTCTCTCCATGACACTTTCTTGCGATGATTTGATTCGCAGTGTTATGAAAAATTACAATAAAAAGTATGAAACCGATGGCCAAGTCCTCGGGTCCAAACCACTTTTTATTGGTGTCGATGCAAATCGCAAACAGGTGGCTATCTCTTTGCAAGAAGTTGTGAAAGTGAAGGAGCCAACAGACATCCAGTTTCCACCGGGTGACACTCCCTTTTTATTCGCTCTAGAAAAAACAGGGAATATGATCCTCTTTCATCGAGAAAAAAAGACAAGTCGTGTCCTTGCCAATTTTCCAGTCATTACTGACAGCGAGGAAGGTCTTCTCGGCCTTGCCTTTCACCCCCAATTTTCCAAAGAACCAAAGTTATATACTAATTACGTTAAAGCGATCAACAACAAAGACATTACCATTGTTTCCGAATGGGTGGTAGAAAATCCAAACAACTTCGATACAATGAAACTTGTAAACGAACGAGTTTTGTTACAAGTCGAGCAACCTTATCCTAATCATAACGGGGGTCAATTGGCCTTTGGGTTGGATGGACATTTATACATAGGACTTGGGGATGGTGGATGGAGAGCCGATCCAAAAAACAACGGCCAAAATCCAAATACTCTTCTTGGATCTATTTTAAGAATCAGTCCTAAGGCAGATCCCGTCTCAAAAAAACAATATTCGATCCCATCGGACAATCCGTTTGTAGGAAAGGCCGGTTATGCTCCAGAAACCTTTGCTTATGGAATTCGTAATCCTTGGCGAATGAGTTTTTCGCCTGACGGGCGTTTGATTGTTGCTGATGTGGGCCAAGATGCTTATGAAGAAGTCGATATCATCCTTTCTGGTAAAAACTATGGATGGAACCAAGTAGAAGGATTCCATTGTTTTACCGATGGTTGTAATCCTGCCCTTTATGAACCTCCATTCTATGAATACGGTCGTGACGAAGGCCAATCCATCACTGGTGGATATGTGTATACTGGATCAGAAATTCCTGCCTTAAAGGGAATGTATGTATTTGGCGATTTTATCCAAGGCAAAATCTGGGCAATTCCTGTTCCTAAACCAGGGGATAACACAAGGGTTACGGAAACGATTGCACTTGGAAAGTGGAACTTACTCATTCCGACCTTTGGTAAGGACAATGATGGGGAAATCTTTATCGCTGATTACCAATCGGGAACCATTTATAAAATGGTAAAACCGTAATCATTGAACCAGTTCAATGTTCTGATGGATCACTCTTTTACTTTATGGAATTTGCTTCATTTCTAATTTATGAAAAAACTATTTTCTAGATTGCCGTTTTACATTCGGTTTCACTTACTCCTTGCTGGACTTGGGATTGTCTTTCTGACGATTTATAGAGTCGCTTTTTTGACAATGTATTCTTACAGAATTCAAGACAAATCTGTTTGGATCATTTTAAAGGCATTCGTAAAAGGTGCCAGATTTGATATTTCCGTATTATGTGTGTTACTTGGTTTTAGTTTGCTCTATTCCAGTTTACATTTCCTAAACAGAAATCGAGTTTACCGAACGGTTTGGCGAACACTGCCCGTTGTCTTCATCATCCTTTTGCTTTTCCTACTCATTGCAGATCTAATCTATTATGAAAATGGAAACAAACACTTAGGTTATGAAGCCTTCGCTTACCTTGGATTTGAAATGTTACCACTTGTGGGTTCTGCTTTTTCTCAGAATCCTCTTTTGTTTTTGGTAGGGCTTCTTGCTATTTTGGGGATTGGTTTTGGAATTTATAAAATCCAATCCAAGTTTCCTTATTCGCATTTGAATTTACATTACAAATGGGCCGCCCTTCAATTCCTAGTGGTACTTGCCCTTCTGGTTCTGGGAATTCGTGGGGGAATCCAAACAAGTCCTCTTCGAACCAGTGATGCCATCATTACAAAAGAAACCATCATCAATGATTTGGTGCTCAACCCAGGTTTTACTGTGATTACCGATCTGAAGATGACAAAGGTGGATGACCGCCACTTTATGAAGTTAAGCGAGGCGAGCGCACTTGTAAGAGAAGAGGTGGCTTATCCAGGAGCAAACTTTGTCAGTGAGGAATACCCTCTCCTTCGTAAAACAACGGTATCTACTTCTAAACCTTTGCCTCATATCGTAGTCATTGTTCTTGAAGGTTGGACAGGTAAGTTCATTGATATCATTGGTACGGGAAAAGTAGAAGGGAAAGTGGTCACACCTTACTTCAACCAACTGATTCGCCAAGGGATGTTTTTTAAAAACTTCTTTGCGAGTGGGGGAAGGACTACCAATGGGCTTATGGCTCTCATGGGTGGAATTCCTGACAGGCCAGGTTTAACTGCTGTTCGCACACCACAAATTTTAAACCGGTTTTCTGGGTTAGGGAATATTGCCAAAACGATTGGGTATGAAACTTTATTTGTAACAGGAACCGATCTTAGTTTTAATAATAAAGGAAGTATCATGTACCACTGGGGATTTGATACACTTCTGGGTAAAAATGAGTTAGAAAAAAATCCCGAATACAAAACGGGTCCTTGGAGTTATTTAGATGAAGCCTCGCTCGATGCTATGCACCAGAAACTTCTTCTTGTAAAATCAGAAAAACCCATTGTATCGGTCATTCATACCGGAACCACTCATTACCCATACAAAGTGCCTGATGAAAAGTATCGTTTGTTTGGAAAAGAAACAGAAGATAGCGAATACTTAAATGTCCTCCATTATGCGGATTTTGCATTGAATGAATATATGGAAAAAGCCAAAAAAGCTCCTTATTTTAAGGATACAATTTTCTTTTTTGTTTCCGACCATAGCCACCATCGGTTCCTGAATTATTACGAGGATAGAAATGTTCCGCTTCTCATTTACGCTCCCGGAAAAATCAAACCAGAGCTCAGAGAGGATATTACTTCACAATTGGATTTGATTCCAACTATCCTTGGGTTTATGGAACGAGAAGTTTACTTTAGTGTGATGGGGCGAGACTTACGAAAAGTAAAAGGTTCGTCTGCCTATTTTGCTTACGGAAATATCTTTGGGTGGATCGAAGATGACTTTTTATACTATCAATCGGTATCTGGTGGACAGGGAGAAACTAAAACCATAAAACCACCGTTTGTTGACATTGGTCTCTGCTATCAGGATATCAACCTATGTAAAAAACATGGGGATAAAACCAAGGCCTATCTAAACCTGGGAGACGAACTCCTGAAGTCGAACAAATTGTTCCCTTCGGAGTCCGCTTTGAAAGAAATATCTAATACCAAGTATTAGATATATTACTGAGATCAAAGAAAGTCTTTCGTTTGAGAATGATCCAAGCCAAGGATACAAACGAGAGACTGGTGAGTGGGATGGCAAAGATTTCAATATTAGGTATATTGGAATAAAGAAGAGCAGAAACAAAGGCAATGATAAATAGCACATTCCTTACCACTTCAGTCCTTCTTGACCATCGTTTCATTTCCATAGTTCGATCAATGGAGAATAAACTAAAAACGATCACAACAGATAAAATCCCAAGTGTTGTCATATCTTGTTCTAAATTGATTTTTGCTACCTTCCAAATCACAAGACCCACTCCCATAAGAACCGCCGCTTGTAGTGCCACATAAACCATAACTCCCATGGGTGGTTTGGGATCGTATTTCACTACCTTAGTAGGTTCTGGGGCTTCGTCCGCTGGAGTGATGAGGTAATTAGGTTTCCAACCGGGAGGTCCAAAGATGGTTTTAAAAACGTCACCAAGGGATTTACATTCCAAAACTTGTAAGAACATATCTTTAAACACATGTAAGTTGACGGTAATTGGGTTGAATGAGTTTACGGGTTTTGTAAGTCCATAGATAGGTTCTTCGGTCTCCCATTCAAAGGATTTAAACATTCTATCCCAAATGATAAAGATTCCACCGTGGTTACGGTCGATGTATTTTTTTTGGATTCCATGGTGGACTCTATGGTTCGAAGGAGTCACCATAAAATGTTCTAAAAATCCTAACTTCCCAACAAAACGAGTGTGCACTACGAATTGGTAAACTTTGAGAATTCGGTGGGCTAGTAAAAACATTTCCCAAGGAATTCCGAGTAGAGCCATTGAGAAAAAGTAAATATATTCAAATATTCTTTGTAACCCATTCCCGCGAAATGCTACTGATAAGTTCATTTCTTGTGTGGAGTGGTGAGTGACATGTGTTGCCCAAAACAAGTTGATTTCATGGCAATGTCTGTGGAACCAGTAATAGATAAAATCTGCAAAGACAACAGCAAAGGTCCAAGCTCCGAGGGCAGGCCAGTTCACAGAAAAACTTGGTGAAAATCGAAATGGACTTTCTAATGGAAAGAAATGGAAACCAAGTGCTGAAAGCGAAAAGTTTGTTTCTATTTTGTCATAAACATACAAAGCTCCGAGTAGAATCACCACTCCAATGAGCGCAAAAATGACACCAGTACTCACATCAGCAATGAGAACGTTCAATCGGTAGTATTGTTTTCCCTTGATATAGGAAACAAAGATCTCGATTCCTATCAGTGCGACCATGACGATAAAGGCATATTCCATAAAGGCGTCGCTATTCATTCGTATATTTTCCTCACTAGATACTAGGCTTTTGAATCACAGTGTGTAAGTCAATGTCCATTTAGATACAGTAATTTCTGTCAGTTTGGTTTTCGGATTCAATTTTAGGCTTGTTCCCATTGAGGATCTCGGTTATCACTTAAAGAAGCCCTGGAAATCCTTGTCCCGAGAGGGGGCACCGAAAAGATTGGCTAAAGGTGGAAAGTCCAAACAAATGAAAGAGGAAATACCGGTTCTCAAAGGGAAAACCAAAAAAGAACTAGAAGAATTATGTGTTTCCTTGGGTCTGGAAAAATACCGAGCGGCACAAATTTATACCGGAATCTATAAGAGTCGTTATACGAACTTAGACCAGTTCACCACACTTTCCAAAGAAGTCCGCGAAAAATTAAAACAACATACTTTATACCCTGAAATCGAAATCGGTAGGGACCTAGCTTCCAAAGAAGACGGAACTAGAAAGTTTACTTTCTATGTGGGAGAAAATAAGGAAATCGAAGCCGTTTGGATTCCTTCTGGAGACGGCGGTCGTAAAACCATTTGTATCTCCTCTCAAATTGGATGTACCCTCAACTGTAAGTTTTGTGCGACTGGACTTTTGGAATACAAAGGGAACCTTCACACTTGGCAAATCCTCGACCAAATTTTGCAGGTGGAGCGCCTCGTAGGCGACCGGGCTACTAATATTGTGTTTATGGGAATGGGGGAGCCGATGCACAATTATTTTTCCGTGATGAAGGCTGCTCATATCCTCCGAGACCAAGATGGGTTTGGGCTTGGTGCTCTTCGGATTACCATTTCGACGGCCGGTGTGACAACCGGGATCAATCGTTTTATCGAAAACAAAGAACCATTTAACTTTGCTATTTCTCTAAATCATCCCAACCCCAATGCCCGATCTTCTGTGATGGATGTGAACGACAAACATCCGTTAGAGAAACTGATCGACTCCGCGAAACGATTTACTAAGGAACTGGATCGCGCCATAACTTTTGAATATGTAATGATCCCTGATGTCAATATGGGTCGTGACAATGCAGAACGGCTCGCAAAAATCGCCCGCTCAGTGAACAAATGCAAAATCAATGTGATCCCGCTCAATACAGATTTTACGGGTTGGCGAAGACCCACTGATGACGAAGTAAAAGAATTTGTCATGCATCTCAAAGCAAAAACAACAGCTCCCATTCTCAATCGCAGAAGTCCCGGTCGGGACATCAATGGCGCTTGTGGAATGTTAGCACTAAAAGGAATTCGAAGTGAAACACGGTAAATGGATCTTAGCTCTTGCGTTGACATTCGCATTTGCAAACTGCCAAGATATAGTGGAAAAAAAATGCCAAGCAGCATGTGAGGTATTTGTTTCCTGTACTGAGGAAGAATTAAAACTTACCTTAGCTCCAGATGTCAAACGTACTGGTCGAATCCAGTGTATGGACGGATGTACCACTCATAATAGCGACATCTTACAGTGTTATGACCAAGAACCCAATTCCTGCAAAGGATTTGGACAATGCTTAAGACAAATTGGTACTTTGGAATGAAAGAATCCCTTACCCCATCCGAAAGAATTTTTTACAGAATTCTATTACTTATTGCGTCAATTCCCATTTTGTTCACTCTTCCTTTGGATGTGATTGATATTGATAGCGCGCAGTATGCTGGAATTGGTCGCGAACTTGTATTATCCAATGATTTTTTTACACTCATTGATAATGGAAGAAGATACCTGGACAAACCGATTCTTACGTTTTGGACTATAGCCACTTCTTTTTCTTTATTCGGAATTAATAATATAGCGTTTCGTATCCCTGCGATTCTAATTACTTTACTTTCCGTTTTTTCCATTTACCGAATCACCATCTTAACTGGTGGAAAAGAAAGACAAGGATACTTAGCATCTTTTGCTTACCTACTAGCTCCAGGGGTTTATGCTATGGTGGTAGACCCGAAGATTGATGTGTATCTAACAGCTTACTTAGTTTTTACATATCATTTCTATTATTTAGGAAGGAAAAAAAATCCAAACTACTTCTATCTAATGTATCTGATGATGTCTATGGGTTTTATCACCAAAGGACCAATTTCTGTTTTTATTCCTGCGATCTCCATTGGCGGGGATATTTTATTTCGTAGAGATTGGAAGTTACTTTTGTCGATGCGAATTCCTACTGGAATTTTTGTCCTAGTGTCCCTTCCTGCTTTCTGGTGTTATTTTCTTTATCAAAGTTTTAATTCATACGGACCTGTTTTTTTTATATGGATCCAATCTTTCGGCCGGTTTTACCGAGATATGTATGATATCAACTTTGATCCATTTTACTTTTATAAATCCTTTTCTTGGGCATTTTTTAGTGGGTTACTGCCCCTCATCGTATACATTTCTTACCGTTTTTACCAATATGTAAAATCATTTGGTTGGAAAGAAATCCTGAGAAAGATTCGTGCAAACGAATACAAAGAAATCGACTTTGTCATTCCATTCTGGGTATTTCTTTTTCTATTCTTAATTTCATTTTCTCGTTACCCACTCCCACAATATACTTATTGGATTTTACCTGGAGCTGCTCTATACTTTGGGAAAATCATGGAGGAAAGTTTGTTCCGTTCCAATGTGGAAAGACTTCGTCCTTCTTTTCTCATCGCAGGTCTTGTGTATTTGGTTGGATACTTTCTCATCCCTATATTTGTGGCTGAAGTCGGTATCCTTTATTATGTATTTGGTGTCATAGGAATTCTATTTATCATGTTGTCGGCGCAGCTCATCCCTCTTGAAATTCTTGTCACTCTTGTGGGTGCCACTTTGTTTTTCAGCGCCATTAGTTTAGAGTTTTATCCACTTCTCACAAGTTACCAACCATCCAAAGAATTTGGAGTCAAAATCAAAGAACTGGAACCAAACGAACCAGTTGTATATACATTTTGGATGTCCAATTCCAAACGTTCTTATGGATTTTATGCCGAACGAAATTTTCGAAATGTATACGATAAGGATAAATTGGACAGACTTTGGTCCGAAAAACCAGAAAGGCTCCTCATCCTACCATCCGAAAAACTAACCCAATTGCAGGAAATGGCGGGACCAGGATACCAAATTGAGCCGGTTCTCGAGAGGGAATCCTTTAAAGTGGCCACACCTACAGTCGGTTTCTTGAAAAAAGAGACTAGGAGCCTTGTCACAAAGAAAATTTCTTTGGTTTGGCTAAAAAAAATTCAGGGGAAATCTTCTAAAAATTCGAAAGTATAACTAGGCTAAATTGTGTAAGTCTGGTTTTTAGGGCCCTTCGATGTCAATCAGGGCCTTTTTTTTTGCCTTAAATCTCTTTTCTTTCTACTTTCCCTGAACTTTTCTTCCTGTCTGAACAATGTTTCAAATTGTACCAAAAATACGCTTTGAACTGGAAATTTATTTCAAGAAGTTCTTTCCAATACCATCAAATCTTTTGGAATGCACGTCACATACGGTTGTATATGAAAAGTTTAAAATACATTTTGGGTCTCTATACCTTTCTCTCCATTTTGGTTTTGTCGGTCCTTGTCTCGGCGCTCATCCTGTATTTGAACTGGGCACTTTTGGTGAAGGTATACCGAGGGGAAATGGAAAATGCCGGAAAAAGTGCAGGTGCCGAACTTTCTAATTACTACAAATCACAACTCCGGATTGCCGGACTTCTTTCCAAACAAAGAGAGATCATAGAATCCTTTCAAACGGGCAAGGCAGAATTTGCAACGAATCTTCTGGTTGGGATTATGGAAGATGCCAAAGGCGAATACGAAAATATATTTTTATCAGTACCGGTCCAAAACGCCAAAATATTTGCAGCAGGAATTCCGAGATCTATCGGATACCAATTAGAAGAGGATAAAACAGGAGACCATGTTGTTGTGGCGCTCAAAAAAGAGTTTTTGATTGGTTCTGTCCAAGAATCACCTATCACTGGTTTGCCGGTAAGTCTTGTTTCTTTTCCGATTGAAGATAAAGGAAAACTTGTAGGTATTCTGTGGATTGCATTGAATTTAGAACAAGTTTCTAAAAGAATGGGGGAAGGTATCCATGTAGGAGCCAATGGTTATATCACAGCCATCACAACCAAGGGAGTGGTTTTTGCAGGTCCAGACAAATCGAAAATTCTAAAATTAGATTTAAGTAAAATTCCAGAAGGCCGCCCCATTTTGGAAGCGAAAGACGGGGCTTATTTCGAATATACTGAAAATGGAAAAGACTATGCTTTTCTCATCAAACGATTGGAAGAGTGGAATACCATCATTGGTGTTGTACTTCCCAAATCCGATATGAATTCTGGATTCATCCAAGTTGCCATCATCGCTGTCGTTGTTGTTATTTTGATTACCGCTTTTGTTGTCCTTGGAATCTTTCGGTTCTTACGAAAACGACTTTTGCCTTTAGAAAATTCGGTTCTGATTTTAGATAAAATGGCTAAGGGAGATTTAACGGAAAGTTTGACCCTAACCAACGATGATGAAATCGGAAGGATGAATTTAGCTTTGAATGGATTCATTACCAGCATTCGTAGTTCTCTGGGTGAAATCCAAAAGGTTACCGAAGAGATCGCATCCTCATCCGAAAGTTTAAGAGAATCCTCTGCTAGTTTTTCTGATATGGCGCAAGGGACAGCCGCATCATCAGAAGAAATCTCTGCCACTACAGAAGAGGTTGTCGCGAGTATGGAAACAACCGCTGTATCCACTTCCAAACAACACAATAATATCTTAGAGTTTAATCAAAAGATTATGGAACTTTCCAAAGGTGCCATCCAAATTGAAAAAGATACCAAGGCTGCACTTGCCAATACAGAGAACATTACCAAACAAGCCAAACTAGGTGGTGAGTCTTTGAACCAGATGAAAGAAGTCATCGGTGTCATTTTGGAATCATCTTCTGAAATGAAAGAAGTCATTGGCATCATTGATGAAATCTCAGAACAAACTAGTTTACTCGCACTGAATGCAGCCATCGAAGCTGCGAGAGCTGGAGAAGCTGGGCGTGGGTTTGCCATCGTTGCCGAGGAGATTTCCAAACTTTCTGACAAAACAGCCCATTCCATCCAAGCCATAGAGGATATGATTGGGAAGAATAGTAAGGAATTGGAGGAGGGAGCAAAAGGCATTCGCTCTTCTGTGGAACTCCTCAATCTCATCATCAGGGACATTGCAGAAGTGGAAAGTGTAATGAAACGCCTTTCTGAGGCTACCAATTCCCAGTTGAGTTACAACCAAGAGGTGGATGAGCGCTCAGCTGAGGTGGGTCGTGAGTCTGAATCCATCAGAGGGGCCATAGAAGAGCAGAAAAGGGCCATCCAACAGATTTCTGAATCAGTCCTTGGGATCAATAACGAAACCATGCACATTGCTTCTGGTTCTGATTTGGTGGCTTCTTCCTCTAAAAACCTCTCTCATGCAGCAGACACTTTACGTTCGATCACAAAACGATTCACGATCTCGCATCATTGATTTGTTTTGATCGCGCCTTAGGTCTTTTGTAAAACTAAGGCCTACATGGATCAATTCGACGTTTTCTTAAATAAAATAACTGTTGTTTGGTGGTTTGGTCAAGTTAATTGAGACTCGGTTTCAATAAGAAAAGTTCATTAAAAATTTCGGATTATGTCTCTTTTAATGTTTTTTCGCAACCAAAACCCTTACATACTTGCTTTTTTTCTGATTTTACCTTTCCTTGTCAGAAGACAGTGTAAACGGATTCAGGAAATCTGCGAATGAATATAAAAATACTCAAGATCTCTGTGCCTATCGTTGCAATTGCAGCACTAGCATATTTGATTTTTTCACCTAGCCGTTATGTGGGCTATTCACCCGACCAGCCCATCCCCTTCAACCATAAGATACATGCCGGCGATAACAAAATCGACTGTAAGTATTGCCATACTGGTGTTGAAAATTCGGCCCATGCCACAGTTCCCCCAAGTTCCACTTGTATGAACTGCCATGGAGCAGGTAACGTAGCGGGCAACCAAGAACATGTTAAATGGCTCAAAGAACAATACGACAGTAACACTCCGGTGTCCTGGGTAAAGGTCCATGACCAACCAGACTTTGTATTCTTCAACCACTCAAGACACGTACAACGTGGTGTTGATTGTTCCACATGCCACGGTAACATGGCAGAGATGGTAAAGGTTAGACAGTCCAAGTCCCTCAATATGGGATTTTGTGTTGATTGCCATAGAGAGAACAATGCTCCTAACGATTGTTCTACGTGCCACAGATAATCGGGAGACAAGTAATAATTTATGATGAAAGACGATAGTTTCCAAAAAGAAAAAAAATCGCTTTGGCAATCTTATGAACTTCGCGGAACTTCTCGCGAACGTGAATTGCAAAAGCAAGAGTTCTATAAATCTCCAGATCCCCTGATTGCAAAAATCAAAAAGGGTGATTTCGATCGTAAAACATTCTTAAAGTTTATGGGTGCTTCCGTAGTGATGACTACTGTTGGTTGTATCCAAAAACCTGCTGAGAAAATTGTTCCTTATGTGAACCTCACCATTAAGAACCCAGACAATAACGAAGTAGAACAATATGACTTCGTAAAACATGGACATTCTTATCACTATGCATCAGTTTGCGGTGGATGTTCTGTTGGTTGCGGTGTTCTTGTAAAAGCAAAAGACGGACGACCTTTGAAACTCGAAGGAAATCCAAACCATCCTATTTCGGAAGGTGCTCTTTGTGCTTCAGGCCAAGCTTCTATTTTTGATCTTTATGATGCTGACCGTGCCAAAGAACCACAACAAGTGGTGAATGGATCAGCAAAGTCTAGCGACTGGTTCGTATTAGATAAGGATGTAAAAGAGAAACTAAATGCCAACAAAGGAAAAACCATTGTTGTCACAAATCCTCTTTCTTCTCCGGCAACGGGAGAGTTCATTTCTGAATTCTTAAAATCAGTTGGTGGTGGAAAACACATCGAAGTAGCATTCGCTTCTTCTGATGATGCGATCACTCTTGCTCAAGAGAAATCTTACGGAAAGGCAGTTTTACCAAACTACCATTTCGATAAAGCAAAAGTAATCCTTTCTATCGATAGTGACTTTTTAAATCACACAAACTACCACAATGACTTCTCTAAAAGAAGAGACTTACAAGATAAAACTGCTAAGACCTTCAATGCTTTCATTGCGGCAGAAACTCATCCGTCTATGACGGGTTCTAATGCAGACCAAAGAGTTCCAATCAAACCTGGTGACCAAAGAAAGTTTGCTCTTGTGATTGCAAAAGCTCTTTCTGATTTGGGAGTGGGTGGTGCTGTCGGTGTTTCTGGAATTAATGTAGAAACTTCTGCGGCAGAACTTGGAATTTCCAAAGAAGTGGTTTTACGCACAGCCAAAGCTCTTGCTTCTGCAAAAGGTGAGTCTATCATCGTTGCTGGCGGATCCAACACCCTCACTGAGGATGCTGTTGATCTTCAAATCGCAGTCAACATGCTAAACAGTATGCTTGGTAACGATGGAAAAACGATCGATGCTGGAAATCCTTTGAAAGAAGGACGTTCTAATTACGCAGAAAATTTAAAAACTCTCGCAAAAGACTTAAAAGAAAGAAAGGCTGGTGTGGTCATTCTTCTTGGTGTGAATCCAGTTTACGAAGCTCCGAATGGAGATGAGTGGAAAAAACTCCTTCATGAAGCAGCACAAGTAGTTCAAGTTTCTGACCGAGTGGATGAAACGGCACTTGCTTCTAACTGGCTTGCTCCTGTTTCTCACTTCCTTGAGTCTTGGGGAGATAACGAGTCTGTGGCGGGGATTGTTGCCATCCAACAACCTACCATTCGACCGATCTTCCAATCGAGAACTTTCGAAGACATGCTCATCACTTGGGCTGGTGGATCTCTCCTTGGTGCGAGTTCCCTCTACGAATACCTCAAAACAAAATACTCGAAAAAAACAAACTGGGAAGACTTACTCCGAAAAGGAGTTCTTGTTTCTGGAAATCCAAAAGCAGACAAAGCAGGTCGTTCTTTCAAAGGAACCATCGCACCGCTTGCGGCTTCTAAGTCGGGTTTAACTGTTTCTCTTTACGAAAGTTCTGCTCTCGGAACAGGTGAAAGAGCAAACAACTCCCAACTCCAAGAACTTCCAGATCCAGTATCAAAAGTAACTTGGGACAATTATGTTGCGATTAGCCCACAATACTCTCGTTCGTCGGGGATTAAATTGAATGACGTAGTCACAGTGACTGTGGGCGGAAAATCATTCGAACTTCCGGCACTTGTCCAACCAGGTCTTCATCCAGAAGCAGTGGGAATTGCTCTTGGATACGGAAGAACCAGTGTGGGTGAGATCGGTAACGGAGTGGGTAAAAATGCATCCATTCTTGCATCAGAAGTAAACGGATCTTTCGTATACTCTGGACTTTCGATCACTCTCTCTCCTACAGGAAAGAAATACAAACTCGCTACCACACAAGACCACCACATGATGAGTCCTGGTGTGATGATGGGTGTTGAGTGGAAAGAAAGACCTCTTATCATTTCCGCAAAACTCCAAGATTATGCAAAGAATCCAAGTGCAGGAATTCCTGAACCTGAGATTCCAAAAATCTTAATCGATGGAAAATTACAACGAGCACAAGGTGCGAATGCTCCTTCTGACCAACCAGGAAGCCAATTTGCATACCCAGGATACAAATGGGGTATGGCTGTGGATCTTACTTCTTGTTCTGGTTGTGGTGCTTGTGTTGTTGCATGTAATATTGAAAACAACGTGCCAATGGTAGGACGTGACGAAGTAAGAATGGGTCGTGAGATGCATTGGCTTCGTATTGACCGTTACTACATCGGTGATCCTGAAAAACCAGAATCACTTGAAATTGCGCACCAACCATTAATGTGCCAACATTGTGACAACGCTCCTTGTGAGACAGTTTGTCCAGTAGCTGCAACTGTTCACAGTTCGGAAGGAACCAATGATATGGTTTACAACCGTTGTGTGGGAACTCGTTACTGCTCAAACAACTGCCCTTACAAAGTGCGTCGTTTTAACTGGTTGGAACATTGGAATGAACACAACTTACTTGGAGAAGCAACACCTACCTTTAAGGCTCGCCCTCCAAGAAATCTTGGTCTGAACCCAGATGTCACCGTTCGTTCTCGTGGGGTTATGGAAAAATGTAACTTCTGTGCTTCTCGAGTTGCTGAGAAAAAAATCGCAGCGAAAAACGAAGGAAGAACTCTTCGAGATGGGGAAGTAAAAGCAGCATGTGAACAAACATGTTCTTCTAATTCCATTGTGTTCGGTAACGTAAACGATCCTGAATCAAAAGTAGCGAAGCTCTTGAAAGACCCTAGGTCTTACAAACTTCTGGAATACCTAAACATCGGACCTGCTGTCAACTATCTGACTCGTGTTCGAAACGACGTTTAACAGGGAGAACACAAGGGAATGTCATTAGCACAAGCAGTTCGAGATAAATTAGATATCCCCGACCTGGTAACAGGCGGGAAGTCGCTTAAAGATGTAACCGTTGATATCGCAAAACCAAACGAAGATTTTCCTACCAAACTTTGGTGGAATACTTTTCTTTTGGTTCTTACGATCACCCTGATCGACGTAGCCATCATTGGTTATTTGTTTTATGAAGGTCTTTACTTACTCGGGATCAATAACCCAGTAGGTTGGGGATTTTTCGTTGTTAACTTCGTATTCTGGATTGGTATCGGTCACGCAGGAACTTTGATTTCTGCGGTTCTATTCCTCTTCCGTCAAGGTTGGAGAACAGGGATTAACCGTGCCGCGGAAGCGATGACCATCTTTGCCGTACTCGTTGCGGCATCGAACCTCATCCTTCACGTTGGTCGTCCTTGGCTCGGGTTTTGGCTCTTTCCTTATCCAAACGAAAGAGGTCCACTTTGGGTGAACTTCCGTTCCCCACTGATTTGGGATACGTTTGCGGTATCAACTTACCTTTCCATCTCTATGGTGTTCTGGTATTTAGGACTCATTCCTGACTTAGCAACACTACGTGACCGTGCTACGGAAACTTGGAGAAAGAACTTATACAACGTTCTTGCTTTTGGTTGGGTAGGATCGGCAAGATCTTGGTCTCATTTGGAAATCGTTTCCATGATTCTCGCAGCTCTTTCCACTCCACTCGTTCTTTCGGTTCACACCATCGTATCTTTTGACTTCGCGGTTTCCATCCTTCCTGGTTGGCACACGACCATCTTCCCTCCATACTTTGTTGCCGGTGCGATTTTCTCCGGTTTCGCTATGGTGGTAACACTGATGGTCATTGCTCGTGAAGTATTCAATCTTAAGAACTACATCACCATGAAACACTTGGACAACATGAACAAGATTATGATGGTAACAGGTCTTATCGTAGGTCTTGCTTACGGAACAGAATTTTTCATCGCTTGGTATTCTGGAAACGAATACGAAGTGTTCGCATTCTGGAACAGAGCATTTGGTCCTTACGGTTGGGCGTACTTTATCATGATTTCTTGTAACGTATTGTCACCGCAAGTATTCTGGTTCCGCAAACTTCGTTACAATATCCCAGTGATGTTTGTGGCTTCCCTTGTGGTAAACGTGGGTATGTGGTTTGAACGATTTGTGATCATGATGACACTCAACCGAGACTTCTTACCGTCCAGTTGGGCGATGTATACACCAACTCTTTTCGACTATGCAATGTTAATCGGAACTTTCGGTATCTTCTTTACGCTCTTCCTTCTCTGGTGCCGAATTATGCCAGTGATTGCGATTGCTGAAGTAAAAACTGTGATGCCACAAAAAGAAGGAGCACACCACTAGTATGTATCTTCCAAAATTAGAACAGTTTCACAAATATAAAGAAATGGATGAAGGAGTTCTCGGAATTTTCGAGACTCCGGAAGCAATCATGCACGCGGCTGAGAAAGCCAAAGAAAAAGACTACAAAGGATTTGATTGTATCCTTCCTTATCCTGTTCACGGGATTGATGAAGCGATGGGAACTCCAAGATCTGGACTTCCTTGGGTCACTTTCTTTGCAGGTATCTTTGGATGCACGATTGGGATTTTATTTCAATATCTCACTCATGCCCATGACTGGCCTCTCAATATCTCTGGAAAATCTCTCAATGCATGGTTTGCCTATGTGCCAATCATCTTTGAATTAACTGTATTTTCTGCAGGGATTTACACTGTAGCTACACTATGTTTTCTAAGCGGTATTCCCAAAGCAACCCGTCGTATCCTTCATCCGGATTTGACATCACATAGGTTTGGTCTTTGGATTCCTAAATCTGCTAAAGGATATAACGAATCAGAAGTTGTTTCTTTCGTAAAAGGCCTTGGTGGATCGGAAGTAACCGTGGTAAAACCGGAGAACCAAAAATGAAACAAAACATCTTTCGAGTTTTAGCAGTGGCGGGACTCCTTGTTCTCGTGAATTGCGATTATAAAACTCCCGTTTATGAATACTTTCCTAGTATGTATGATTCTCCTGCACGTGAGTCGCAAGAAGCAGATTCTTTTGCGACCAACGGTTCTGCTTCCAGAATTCCACCCAAAGGTGCAATTCCTGTAGGTTACTTTCCGTATCCGTATGCAGCAGAAGCTACTCCTGACACTCTTCCTGGAGCAGACAAAGGATTAAAAAATCCAATCGCCAAAGCAAACTTAGGTGATTTAATGATTGGTGAAAAACGTTACCAAACTTATTGCACTCCATGTCATGGGGTACAAGGTTTAGGAAATGGAACAGTTGTAGGTCCTGCACCTAGGTTCCAACAATCACCTCCTTCTGTTGTTTCCGATAAGATCAAAGGTTGGTCCGATGGACAAATTTATCATATCATCACTATGGGTCGTGGACTTATGGGAAGTTATGCTTACCAAATCGAACCAGAAGACAGATGGAAGCTCATTGCTTACATAAGAAAACTTCAAGAATATGAAGTTCAAAATAAAAAGGCGAACTAGGGGAAACTATGAGCTCGACAAAAGCAGCTAAACTAGACGAAACATTACTGCAGTTCAAACTGCCGGCAACCGTTCGTAATGCCCTCATTGCCATGATCGGAGTGGGAGTGGTGAGTTTTCTCATCGCTTTCCTCGGTTTCGGTCATGAAACATCTCGTCACATGGACGAAGCAGGTCATTTCCATCACACTAACTTAGGTTACCATGTTTTACTCATTGGAACTTACTTTGTTGTGGGTCTTGCCATCACAGGAATTTTCTTTACAGCAATCCAACACTTAACTGGGTCTCATTGGTCTGTCACAGTTCGAAGACTTTTTGAAACTTACGGACTTTTCACTCCCATTGCAGGACTTCTCCTCATTGGTGTGATCTTTGGAATGCATGATCTTTATGAGTGGGCAGATGCTACTGTTCGTGAAAACGATCACCTCATCCACCACAAGTCTGGATACTTAAACCCAACGGCTTTTATCATTCGTTGTGTGCTTTTCATTGGTGTTTGGAGTATTTTTGCTTATATCTTTCATGGAAAATCAGTTGGCCAGGACAAAGATAAGGTTGTTGATACAACCAAAACTTTGGCAAAGATTTCTGGTGGGTTCATCCTTTTCTTTGCGTTGTCTTGGTGTTTTATGGCATTTGACCTTCTCATGTCACTCACTCCACACTGGTTCTCCACTATGTTTGGTGTTTATGCATTTGCAGGAGCTTTCCAAACATCCCTTGCTTCTTACTTGATTGTCATCGCAATCCTCAAGAAAAACGGATTCCTTGGCGAAGCAGTGAATGAAAACCATTACCATGACATTGCGAAATTCCTTTTAGGGATGACGACTTTCTGGGCTTATGTGGGTTTCTCACAGTTCATGCTCATTTGGTATGCAAACATTCCAGAAGAAACTTTCTTTTATGAAATGCGTATGACTGGTGGATGGGGTTATGCAACTCTCGCACTTCCATTTGTGAAGTTCGTGATTCCTTTTCTTCTCTTACTCAACCGTCCCAACAAACGAGACATCAACTTCCTTTGGAAAATTGCTACTTGGATTCTTGTGACTCAGTTCTTCGAACTTTTCTGGTTGGTATTCCCTGCAAACTTTGAAAAATTTTCGATCCTTCACTTCGTTCTAGCATTTGGTGGAACAGTGGGTGTGGTGGGAATTTTCGGTTTCTTTATCTTCAAGAAGTTGGAAAAACACAGCTTAGTTCCGGTGGGAGATCCTCGATTGAGTGAATGCCTCCACCACAACCAATAGGAGAATGGAATTGAAAAACAAAATTGTATTACTGATGATCATTGGTGCAAGTTTCACAGCTTGTTCCAAAAACGCGGAAGTAGTTTGGCATAAAAATTGTGATGCCAAAACGAATAAAGCAAGTTTGGATTTTACGGTTCCTCTGTATTCCGAAGCAGATTCTAACTCGAAAGTGGTGGAATTTGTTCCGACTGGAACTGTGGTAAAGGTATTTGGTTCTCGTAATCATAACGTATGGGCACCAAAGTACTTTATCAAAGTGCAAACGGCAAAAAACGAAGGTTATATGAGTCCTCGTTGTTTTGTTGTGAGCCAAAACCCAGAAAATAGTGTTTGGAGATATTCCAAAGGACTCGTAAAGGAATATAATCCTTTTTACAGCCCAACAGACAAAGAACACTATCCAAGAGGGTACGAGTATGGAAGTTTAAAGGATCTTCCAAAAGATAAGATCCCGCTTTCTGACCTAACAAAAGGTTTGGAAGAAGTTCCTTACGTAAACAAAAACATGCTCAAACAAAACTAAGAATTTTACTAAGATATGTTTGGTGGGTGAAAATTTCTACCGACTATTCGTAAAAAAGACCCAAGGGAAACCAAGGGTCTTTTTTTTTGTTTTTTCCATAGAGGACTTTTCTTTTGTGAATCTTATGAAAAAACTATAGAATCTTTAAGGATATAATTCTCTAATTCTTTTTCCAAGTGGCCCATTGGACTCGAGATTCCAGAGTTCCATTTGTTGCTAGAATGACCCAAGTATCGTTTCCAAAACCAATGGCTTTGTACGGATTGGGTGCAGTGGGGATTCTACTGGTCCAAAAAAGTCCATCGGTAGAACTCATAATCCGACTACCTGATCCGCCACTTGCGGATGCGATGAAGAGTCCGTTAGCATAATGCACTTCTTCCCAATAGCCATCATCATGCCCAGCGTAAGAGAACCAATCTACTCCATTCCATGATACTAAGATTTGACGGATCCCTGATCTAGCTACGGCGACAAAGACTCCCTTCCCAAAGGTAATAGAAGTTAAGTCGTCAACCAATCCTGGGGAGTGGTGTGTCGTCCAAGTGATCCCGTTATCTGAAGAGGTCGCAAGTTTACGGCTTCCTATTGAGACAGCAACCCAAATTCCATTTCCATAAATAAGGTCATTCCAGTCTTCTACGGAAGGAGAATTTATATTTGTCCAGGTAATTCCGTCTATGGATATCGCCCACGTGGTTCCCGTGGAGACTGCTATAAATTTTCCATTGGCAAATTTGACCGATGTATAATTTTCCTGTGTCATTATTCGATTTGTCCAAACGATTCCATCATGCGAAGTCATAAGTCTTTGTCCATTGTTAGAGACGACAACCCAGATTCCATTGCCATACGTGATGGAGCGCCATTGAGCATTAGCGGAAGCAGAATGAGGACTCCAGGATTTACCATCGGTTGATCGCATTACTTGGTTTGTTCCGTCAGAAGCTACCGCTACGAATTGACCATTTGCATATTGTAAGCCAAGCCACTCGTTTAATTCAGTGGCGGGTGCAGATTGGAATTCGGAGAGAGTGCAAAGTAAGGGATCATCTTCGCAAGTGCTTATCGCATTACTGAGAAGTATTATCTTAATTACGTCAGTTAAGCGACTGGTGTTTTGATTTGGATTGCAGTTGTAAGTAAAGATAAGGTAAACCAGGGAAATAAAATATAATTTCAGTGAAAGAATCGGTAATCTGATTTTTTGTTTGTCTAACATAGCTAACTGAATTTCTATTTTATGTTTTTTGTATTACAGTAAAAAAAATAGAATTAGAAGTTAGGTGAAGGGTTTATACCCAACTGTTTGTGCTTTTGTTTAGTATATTGGAGAAGAATAGTTGTTTGTCGGAAACATAAATACCTTAATGATCCAATAGTTCGTGAAAAAAGGATTTATGTTTCCTTGAGGGGAATTTATTTCTTTGTTGGAAAACCCCAGAACAAGTCTTTTACTTTTGAATTTCTTAGGGCAAGACCCACCCAAAGAAGAATTCCTACATAAACTGAAAATAGAGTATGGCTCCAAAGTGGATTTCCTACACGAAGATGAATCACCGCAGCGCCACCTAAATATCCTGTAAGTAAAAGGGCACCGAGGGCAGAAGTCTGCGGAATCGCATATAAGATGGTGATCACAAGAAGGATGGTTCCAATGGTTACAGAAAGAGAGACTGGTATACCTAACTCAACCATACTCTTTAATACAATTTCAAGTTCGGCAAGTTTGCCCCAAGCATCGAAGAGCAAAAAAGCAATCACAAGGCCACTTAAAACCCATCCCACCCAAAACGATGTTCGCGAACTTTTGATATCGTTCATACAATCTCCTATTTCCTTACCAATTGGTTTAGTCAGAAAAACAAATAGAATGGAATGTGATCAATAGAAATTTAAAATAAAAAATTTATGTTACTAGATTCCGCATGAAACTAAATCTTGAGCCGGCGTTGCCTACCTTTTGTTTTTACGTTTCTTGACATTCTCCTTTTTGTTGTTATACTCGCTCGCATGGGACAAAAACGAGCCATTGCTACCTCCGCATCCGAAGAAAGATTGGAAAAACTTTTAGAAGAAAGACTGATACCTGGATCCAACCAAGAATTTATTGATAAACGAATTTGGGATCTTTTTGGGGAAACATGGTGTGTGATGTTCACAGACCTTTCTGGATTTTCCCGTGGGGTTGCTAAATTTGGGATCATCCATTTTTTACAGACCATTTACGAGTCACAAAGAATCCTAATTCCTGTTCTGGATGAATTCGATGGAATTTTGATGAAAGACGAAGGAGATAGCCTTATGGTTCTTTTTCGTAATACCAACAAAGCAATTCAATGTGCCATCCACATGCAGAAGGCTTGTAAAAGATATAATGAAGGAAGAAGTGCAGAAGAACAGATTTTACTTTGTGTGGGACTTGGGTATGGAAAGATTTTAAAGATTGGAGATACAGACGTATTTGGATCTGAAGTCAACGCAGCATCAAAGTTAGGTGAGGATACTGCCAAAGCTTGGGAAATCCTCGTAACCAGTGCTGTCAAAGAAAATGCCGATGAAACTACTGATTTTGATTTTGAACCGATCACGGAAATCCCTCCTGGTTCTGATGGAGCTTACCGTTTGGTTTATACTTTGGAAGAATCGAAGTGGGTTGTGCTGTAGGTTTTAGTCCATAAATTCATAAATGGAACGGATTTCCCCGTTCGATTCAATGTAGGAATAAAGGTCTTGGAATTCTTTGTTTTGGCAAAGCGTTCCAGAGTCTCCAATGACAATTAAATGTGACTTGGCTCTGGTTAAGGCCACGTTCAAACGTTTGGGATTGAGTAAAAAACCTATTTCCCCATCTTGGTTGGACCGAACAAGGCTAAGGATTACAATTTCGGATTCTCTACCTTGGAAGGAGTCAATGGTTTGTGTAACCCAGTTTCCTTTAGATTCCTGAATCAGTTTTTCCACTTGTCCTCTGTAAGGTGAAATTACTGTTGTTTGATTTTTTTCGATTCCTAAGTTGAATAGTTTCGATACCAATTGGATTTCTGTATGATTGAAAAAACTAGGTTCTTCTCCTTCTGTTTCTTCTTCTGAATCACTTCCTGCAGTATCAATCCATAGGATAGGAGGATTCGAACCAAAAACTTCGGAAATGTTCGTATCCTTTGTCCAGGTAGCTTCGGGATGCGTGAGGATTTTACTTTCGTAATAGGTTTGGTTGGGAAATCCCAAGATTTCCGGTTTCATTCTAAATTGTTTTTCTAAAAAAATGATTCGTTCTCCAGAATCAAAAGCCACCGCTTTTTCCAGAAAGCTATGGACGGCTTCATGTTCCGGGTGGGAATAACTAGCACCAAGTTGTTTTGGGTCTCCAAAAAAAAATGTTTTTTTCCCAGAGTATAAAGCCATATAACATCCAGGATCTAAACTCTGTGTAGCTTCATCCACAAATACATAATCAAAAACTTTTCCTTTTGCCCATTCATTCCCAAAACCAGAAAAAGTGGATACGATCAGTTCCGCATCATCTAGTAATTTGGTTCGGATATTGGATTCTGCTTCCCTAATGGTAGATAGTAAAAATTTAGCTTCTTGTCTCAGTGCTTTTCTTTCTTCTCTTTCCTCTTTTCCAAAGTTACGTTTCCAAGAGTTTGTTTTCTTTTGGAGAACCTTTAGTTCTGTTTGCCAATTGTGAATTTGTTTTTGGTCAGGATGAGTTTGGATGAGGTGATCAATATGGTGTGGTAATACTTCATCTTTAATTTTGGTAGAGTTACCCAAACGAATGACTTTAATTCCTTTTTTTAGAGCAAGCTCTACGATATAATCACAAGCAAAATTAGTGGGGCAAAGTGTTAATACGGATTCTTTTCGTGCTTTGATTTCCAGGACAGCCCGCATGAGTAAGCTGGTTTTCCCAGTTCCTGGTGGACCAAAGATGACACCGTAATCATTCATTTGAAAGATTCTGTCTAGAGGTGATTGGTTTATCATGGATTTGGGAGGGGTTGGTTTTTCACCGAGTCCAAAACCTAAAATCCAATTTAATTTTTTATGAGAATCACTACTGTTATCGGTCAATACTTTGGTAATGATATCGTTATACAAATCATAAGTTGACTCTTGGAACCATTTTGAAATTTGGAACTCACTCTCTTCCCATTCGTAATCTCCTCGAATTTGAACAGTGAGTGAAGTGTCTGATGCTTTATAGATATTTCCAAATATGGATTCCGTTTCGCATTTAAGGAGCACAGGAATCCCTGGTTTTAACCATTCTTTTGCTTTATTGGAAGGGGAAATTTGAAAGTCTGCTCTCCAGGTATTTCCTGCAACAAAACGTAAATCTTCCAATTCTGCAGTTTTGATGATTTTAGTATCGCCTGCTTTTTCTAAAAACAAAGAACGTTCATATTCACGTTCTTTTGTTAGAATCAATTTTACATTTAGAATTTCTTCTTTTAATGAACCAAACTCTTGTTTTATGGTTCTTCCCATTCAATGTTCTCCAAGGTTGTAAAAAAACCATTTCTAAGTAATGGTGCAAAGTCTATAAAGTCAGCAGCTTTTAAGTATAAGGAATCTTCAATGGAGTAGGCTTGGATGAGATTATTGGCAGCTTCTTCTAACTTTCCTAACCTACAATGTGCCCTTGCTAAGATAATGAGTGTTTCTGGATCAATTTCTTTACAGTATTCAATATGAGTTCTGATAGAAGTCAGTGCATTTTCTTGATCTTCTGCTTCCAAGTAACAAAGTGCCAAAAGATCATAGTAAAGAAATTCCTCGGGCTCCACCATTTTGAGAGATTTTTTTAAAGAGGCAAGAGCTGAGTTAAAATCTCCCCTTGAAAAATACAAAGATCCAAGTTCGGCCCAAATGTCTTTTCTATCAATTCCTCGACCATTACTTAAGTGTTCCTGAGAAAGAGCTTTTTTCAAAACTCCAATGGCTTCCTCGGAACGTTCCATATCTTTTAGAAGAGAAGCAAGGAGTAGGTAATTTTCTAAATAGGAAGGAAATTGGAGAATACTTTTTTGGAGTAAAACCTTGGCCGATTTAAATTTCTTTAATTTAATCAGATAACGAGAGTATACTGTGATACTTAAGGGATGCGAAGGGTAATGTTGGATGATATCCTGAAAGAGAGTTTCTGTTTCTTTGGGGTTTCCTACTGCATACAAACACCAAGCCTTTTTGGCTTTGATTTTGATGAGAGAAGATTCATTCGTTGTATGCGACTCACTTTCTGCATAAACGTTAAAGGCCCGCGTGAATTCCTTTTCCTCTTCCAGGAGTTTCGCTTCACGGATTAAGGAAAAAAAAGAACTCATTCGGTGTTTTTTACTTCAGAAAATAAGGGATTCGCCGATGGGTAGAATAGGGAGTAAAGATTGTAAAAGGAGGTCCTATTATGGTTCCATCTACACCTATTAACTCAGTCGTCAATTTGCCGAAGGAAATTTTCCAGGCCCAAAACCAACTCACTGAAAAACTCATGAAGTTGGCTGTGGAAGAAAAAGTAGGCCCTGCGGCAAAAAGCGAACGGTTACTCGACATCTACTGTTAATTAGTTCACCCGGGTTTCTGGATTGAAAACAGGTCGTTTTCTTTCCATAAACCCACCAATGGCCGAACGAAAGTCTTTGGAATCCAGCATACTGGCATTCCACACGGCTACATAATCTAAACCTTCTTCAATGGTTTTTCCAATTCCATGATTTAGCACTTGTTTGACTCCGCGAATCACAATGGTTGGGTTTTCTGCAATTTCTTCAGCAACTTTCATTCCTGCTTGGAATAGGGATTCGAAATCTTCTGTTACCTTTGTTACAAGTCCCATTTGCAGCGCTTCTTCTGCAGTGATGTCTTTTCCTGTGAGCGCTAATTCTCTTGTATGTGCATTCCCAATGAGATGGGGAAGTCTTTGTAACGAACCCATATCCGCAACGATGGCCACTTTGGATTCTCTTAAAGAAAAACTCGCATCTTTTGAAGCATAACGAATGTCACAGGCAGATACTAAATCAAGTCCACCACCAATACAATGTTTTTGAACCAGTGCAATCGATGGTTTTTTCGAATTATAGATCGCATTGATTCCTTTCTGCATCGTGGTAATGAGTTGGTAGAGTTTTTCCCTTCCATCTGCAAATTCTCCCTGGAATACATGTTTGAATTCCTGAAAGAATTCTTCTAAGTCAAGTCCTGTAGAGAAAGACTTTCCTTTGGCTGCGATCACAAAACAATGAATCTGCGGATCAGCATTGATTTGGTCAATCATATCGGGGAGGTCTCGCCAAAAAGGCCAATTCATAGCATTTCGTTTTTCAGGACGATTTAACCAAAGGACGGCTACGTTTTTTATTTTTTCGATTTCGAAAAATGGAGAAGGGTTCATACTTTTGTTTCTTCCTTTAACCAAAGTTTTTTGGACACAAATAAATACACACCGAAAAGGATGAGGGCAATGGATATATACTGTGATTGGGAAAATCCATGCCAGTAATAACCCGTGAGGAAAGTTGGGTTTCCATTGGCATCAGGAATGTTCACAAGAGTTGGTGGATCAATGAAAGGAATCACTGCTTTATTCACTCGTAAAAACTCGATGATGAGTCTTGCAAACCCGTGGATGATGAGAAACTGCGCACCAATACTCCATTTACGAAAGTTTTGGTATCTGGCCCAAAATTGAAAATAAGCAAAATATCCAAAGGCCATAATGGATTCCATAACTGGAGTGTTCCAAACGGGAACACCAGAGGGATGAGCCCCATGGAAATCAAAAACAAAAAACGGAATCCGAGCGTCAGTGGCAAAACCATAACATCCATCTCCACTCACAAAACAACCAAGTCTGCCGATCGCGTAACCCATGCTAATGGCAGGAATCACTGCATCATAATACGCTCCGATATCTAGTTTGTGATGGCGGAAGTAAAGTGTGATGAAAAGCCAACCGAAAAGAAGGCCACCGAAGAATACAAGCCCACCACCACTAAAGAGAGAGGACCAAAGTCCTGGGTGACCTGGAAATCCATTCCAGTGAGTGAGAGGGTAACTATATTTTCCATCGTAACCTGGAACATCGATAAAGACTTGGTCCCAAATTTCGAAAATAAAGAAAATTTTGGCGCCCACAAGGGTACCCAAAATCCCAAGAAAAATCAACCAATCGGAATGGCTCGGATCTAATTTCCTTCTCTCCAACTCTTTGGGGAGAAGGTAGGAACCAACAAGAAAGGCTAACATCATAAGAAGGCTGAAAGTGGACAAACCCTCCCAACCAAAGGGATTCGGAATCGGAATTCGATCTAACATAGGGGAAAGGGTAAAATTTACTCCCTATGGGAAAAGGAGAATTTCTTTGTAAAATGCCCAGAAAAACCCCTTTCGTTCGCGTTAAAATTACCGGGTGAGTAACCCTGCATCTAATACAAATTCGGAACCTGTGATGTAGCGACTTTTCTTTGAGGAAAGGAAAAGAACTGCATTTGCCACATCTTCCGTTTCGACCCAGGGAACGGGAAGAAGGTTCCCTGCCGACCTTTCCGCGATTTCGATCGGAGTGGCTCCTTCCATGGCCGCCAAACCATCGTTCATTGGAGTATTGACTCCTGTGGGGTGTAGGGAATTGACCCGGATTCCGTGAGGAGCAAGTTCGATAGCCCATGATTTTGACAAACCTGTAAGACCCCATTTGGAAGCCGCATAATGAGAAAGACGATTCATTCCTCGTAAACCAGCAATGGATGAGTTGTTGATGATGACACCTGATTTTTGTTTTAACATTTGGGGGATCACATACCGCCCAACGACCCAAGCTCCTTTTAAATTAATATCAATCATACTGTCCCAAGCCTCTTCTGTGAGTTCGTGAGAATAACCATAAGCACAAATCCCTGCGTTATTAAATAATACATCAATCTTTCCAAATTTTGAAATGGTCTCCAGAACGGCGGCTTCTACATCTTTTGAGTTTCGCACATCGGCTGTTAGGATTAAGGCCTCACTTCCTAAAGATTCGATTTCTTTTTGTAAAGAGACTAGTTCTTCGTTTGTTCCAAAAGCATAAGAAGGATAACTTAAAGGTTTGGCAACATCTAAAGCAGCAACCTTGGCTCCTTCTCTTGCAAAGGCAAGAGCGGTTTCTCTTCCTTGCCCATGAGCAGCTCCTGTAATGAATACAACTTGGTTTTCGAATTCTTTAGTCATGATTTTGTTTTCCTGTTTTGGTATATGGTTTTAATACTTCGTCGAGAGGGATTTTTAATACGTTATTGAAGATATTTGTTGCAATCATGATTCCTGCAAAAGCAGTCAGAAGAACAATTTGTTTTTCATCGAATTTTGATCGTAACTTTTGGAAAATGGAATCGGAAACAGCATTGGAATTTTTTACAATTTCGCGAGCAAATTCAACAAGAAGTTCTTCTAATTCATTGAACTGGATTGTGTCAGGATTATCTCCCCAATCAAAGATGATCTTTCGAAAAAAAGTAGAACAAATCAAACAATCTGTTTCTGCCGATAAAGCGTGAGAAAAAATTGTAAAAGGTCTTTCTCCGAGGAAAGGAAGAATTTCATCCTTCAATACATACCATTCCATATAAGCATGGTAGGATGGTAAGGAATGAAGAAGAGTTCTCTTCATATTGGTGATCCTTCCATTTTTACTGATTTGGTAGTCGTATTCTTTTTTTACTTCTTGGTTTGCAGAATCATATTCAGTAAGGCTAATTCTACTCATATATATCCTCCGATTTTAAATATAGGTTGAGTATTTCCTGTTTTCTGTTTTGTTTTTCGATTAGTTTTTGTTTTCCAAATTTTGAAATGAGATAACAATACAAAATACCGAGTCCCATCACCACAATAAAACCAAGTAACTTCTCATCTTCATACAAACGATACAAAAGGATTCCTGTTAAAAGAAAGGCGAATCCAAATCCGAGAACGGTGATGACCGCAAATTCTGTTTTAAAAAAAAGTTTAGGGAAGTAACTATTTTCCTTTAAAATCTGTTTTGCAGGATAAAGCGAAAACAACTGAGCAAGGATCACAAAGAACCAACCAACGGTAGAATAGGTCGCCAATGTTTCTAAATTCCATTGTAGATATAAACCTAATCCGGAAAGAATGTAGATGATTGTAAAAATCTTAATATAGGAAGGTGACTCCGATCCTTTCCTTAAGTAGGGAAACCATCCATCTTCTATCAAACCAATAAAAGACTTTGTTTGGATGAGAAAAATTCCATTTAATGAAGTCACTACGGCAAGGAGAGGCCCTCCCAAAAGAAAAACTTTATACTCCGTAGGTGTTAAACGGTTCTGAATTAAACTGAAAAGGTATTCCGAATTGCCTGAACCAAGGTTCCCAGTGCCAAGAGTCGAAATTGCAAAACTAAAACTGAAATAAATAAATACAACAATGGGGAATGCCCATAAAAAAGCTTTGAGTAGATGTTTGGGTTTTCCTGTCTCATTACCTAGTTCTATAATGGCGTTGGATCCAAAGTAGGTGAAACAAAGAATCGATATGGTTTCTAAACCAATTCCAAAACTAGGAAAGGAATTGATCGAAATTAAAGATGCAGTTTGTAGGTCAGTCAGTCGGAAGATCGAATACCCAAGTAGAAAAATTAAAATAGAGACGAGTAGATTCTGTACAAAAAGTACGGGTTTTAGTCCGAGTACATTCAAGAGAAAGAAAACAGTAAGAATCAAAAAAGCCCAAAGGTCTTTGGAAACAAAGGGAAAAATTTGAAATAAGATGTCCGAACATGCAAGAGTAAATAAGGGAACTTGTCCGAAACTGGCAGTGCTTAGAAAAATCCAAGTGATGAGAAAGGCAAATCGCGGGGAAACGAGTCGACTCGGATAAAAATAGATTCCTCCGTTTGTTGGAAAATACCTTCCGAGTACTGCCACGGGAAAGATGATAAAGAACATAGGAAAGGAGGCCAAAAGGTAGAAGTAAGGCAAAGTGGTTCCCAGTTTTTTACTGAGGACACTTGTCAGTACAAAAATCCCGCCACCGATGGTCAGACCGATGGCCATACAAACGAGTGAGAAGAGAGAAAGAGCCTTTTTGTCTGTAGATTGACCCATATATTCACCCATTTCTGGGTAAAAATTGAAGAATTCAAGAAAAAATGTCTGTTATAGCAGATAATCTTCTTGTTATTTTGAACTTTGAGAGAATCGTATTTTCTTGGAATGAATCTAGAAAAATAGTTTGACTTAATATAGTTTAATATTAAACTATATTTTATTGAATTAAGGAGAACCATATGTTCGATTATCTATTTTCTACTTCAGGGGATATTGTCCCTCTCATCCTACGCATCACAGCTTTCGTTGTGATCTTCCCACACGGTGCCCAAAAACTACTCGGATGGTTTGGTGGATACGGATTCAAAGGAACTTACGGATTTTTCACAGGACAACTCAAGTTTCCTGGAATCCTAGCGGTTCTGATCATTCTTGGAGAATCCTTCGGTCCAGTGCTTTTACTCGTTGGTTTTTTAACTAAATTTGCAGCGGCTTCTATTGCGATCATCATGATTGGTGCAGCAGTCCTTGCTCATAGACAAAATGGATTTTTTATCAATTGGAACGGAAACCAACAAGGAGAAGGATATGAATTCCATATCTTAGCTGCAGGTCTTCTCGTGGCACTTGTACTTGGTGGTGCTGGTGTGTATTCCGTTGATTTTAACTTAATCGGAAAATTCTAAATATTTATTTCGAACTGGTTCGACCTTTGTCTCTTGCTTGTGGTGGTCCACGAGCAAACAGAGGTTCGAACCCGGTTTATTTCTTTCCCATCAAAACATTCACAATCAGAAAAAGCACCTTAGTCCTTTTCCTTTTCAAAATTGTTTTAATCTAAGTTGATGTATTCTTCTGGATCAAGAGGAGCATCGAGACCAGTCCGAACTTCGTAGTGGACGTGCGCTCCGGTTGCTTTTCCTGTTTGGCCTACTAGAGCAATTTTATCTCCCCGTTTGACCCGGTCTCCTGGATTTACTAAGATGAGAGAGCAGTGTCCATAAAGGGTAAAAAATCCATTTTCATGGTTGATACGAACTGATTTTCCAAGACCACCAACCGCTGTGTCGACAGCAATGATTCCAGGGCCTGTGGCATAAATCGGTGTCCCTTCGCCCGCAGCAAAGTCAATCCCTGAGTGGTATTCTCCCACTGGTAAAATTCCAAAAGGGTCACTCCTATACCCAAAGGTAGAGGTAACAACTCCCACCCCAGGTCTTAAAGGACGACCCCTCGGCATAGAATAAAAAATACTTTCTCTCATGGAAAGGTAATCAATCGCATTTTGGAAGTTAGGGACTAAATTTCCTAACCTAACACCAAACTGTGTGTAGGTGGTGACTACCTGTTGGAATAATAGGAGATTAGAATCAAGTTCACTCGCATCTTTATGGAATTCTTCTTTGAGCAAATAGTCTTGAGTGATCATCTCCTTTTCGGGGATTTCTTCCCAGGCCAGTAAATTCAATGATTCTGTTGTGGATTCCAGTTCCTCTACCGAATCTCTTAAGTCTTGAGACAAAAGATCGTAGAACAAAAAGGAAACTAGTTGGGTTTCGGTTTTTTTCTCCAAAGAGAGGTTTCTGTCAAAGAAAAAGGAAAAGTAAACCAAAAGCCCAAAGGAGAGGAGGACGAGGGAAAGGGAGAGTCCGAATAAAAACCCGAGCATACCAATGGAGATTTCGATCTGGGCAAAGGGTTTTTCATCATTCGGGATGAGGACAAAACTCACTTTTTCCCGGCTACGGGAAATCCACTTCTGGGCGCGTTTTCGCCAACGTAAGTGTGCAATTTGGAGCCTTTCATAGGCGGTTGTGACGTAAGTTTCTGCCAATGTTCGTTATTCAGCCAATTTTTTCCTTGCCCAGGCCATTTTTCAAGGGAAAGTGGATGAATCCAATATGTTTAAATTTCTCACTTCTCTTTTCAGAAAGAAAGCCGACTCTGTCGATTCCTTTTTGATGTACCCGGAGGGAAAGAGATACTATCGAGAATCCCATTCCATACGCAGGGCCAATATCGATGAAGATGCCATCAAAATCATCAATCGATTGAACAAGTTTCGTTACAAGGCCTATTTAGTCGGTGGAGGGGTCAGAGATCTGCTTATGGGCAAACGCCCGAAAGACTTTGATATAGTCACAAGTGCGACTCCAAACCAAATCAAAAGGATCTTCAATAACTGCCGAATCATCGGTAAACGATTTAAAATTGTACATATCATTTTTAAAGGTAAAATTATTGAAGTATCAACGTTCCGATCATTACCGGAACATCGTTTGGAAAAACACAAAGCAGAAAACGATTATCTCATCAAACGAGACAACTCCTTCGGTACAGCAAAGGAAGACGCGGCAAGACGCGACTTTACCATCAATTCCTTGTTCTACGATCCTAAAAACGATTCCATTTTGGATTACGTTGGTGGATTTGAAGACATCCAAAAGAAAATCGTTCGGGTCATTGGGGATCCAGACATTTCTTTCAAAGAAGATCCCGTTCGTATGTTACGGGCTGTTAAATTTTCTGTTTTACTTGGACTCGACATCGAGAAAAAAACCAAACTGGCAATCAAAAAGAACCGTTTGGAACTCGAGAAGTCTTCCACTGCTAGACTATTAGAAGAATACAATAAAATGTTTCGAACTTGGAAAACTTCGATGATTTTCGAAGGCCTTGCGGAGAACCATTTGCTCGATGTATTATTCAAAGAACCTGCAGATAAACTGAAAAAAACAGATGCAGAGTGGCGTGAACATTTTATGGAAACACCACTTGGTAAAAGACTAGCAGTTACAGACAAACTCCTCTCTGCCAGAGAAGAGATGACTCCTGCTATTTTTTATTCGTTAATTTTCTATGATATCGTAAAAGATCTTTATGAAAATGATCGTGGCCACCTAGCGCATAACATCAAAGAAAGTCTTCAACCTGTTTTTGAACGAATGGGAATTCCTAAACGTGAACAAGACAATTTGGTTAAGATATTTATCAGCCAACCTCGTTTCCAAGTCACTGACGATGAAAAAGAAAGACAAAATTCCTTTTTTAAAAAGAAGGACTACTTCTATGATGCGTTTATGGTTTATAAGATCGTTGCGATCTCAGAAGGAAATGAAGCTGCTGTTCAAACTGCATTCTTTTGGGAAATCTCATTACGACAAAGACCGAAACCAGATAGCCATCAGTTCGGACAACAGAATCGTAAAAAAGAAGGGAATAAAAAACGCCCACCAAGAAAGAAACACAGAGACAGAAGAGGTGGTGGTTCTCCCAATCAAAACCAAAACCAGAATCAAAATGTGAATCAAGAAACTTCCTCATCAGAACATTCAAATAACACAAATGATGATTCTAGGGATAGTTTCAGCGGAGAATCGAATACAGAGAATGTATAATTAGAAAAAAGGTAAGTGTTTTTGCTTACCTTTTTCCTTTTCCTTCGTCTCATCTCCTACGATGAGAAAAAAAAATTCAATCATCAAAGTAATCCTTCTTGAGGATGATCCCTCTATCAGTTTATTATATAGTGGAATATTACAAAAACAAGGAATGGATGTTACTTGTTTTACCGAGAAAAAAACTGCCCTAGAATACTTTGCAGAAAACCATTTTCAAAGCCATAATATCGTGATCACGGATTTACAATTGCCTGATGGAAATGGTTTAGATTTTGTTAGAGAAATTCGTAAGATCAATAAAAACATACCTATTTTAATCATCACATCGACAGAAGATCCTAAACAAATCATTGATGTAATGAGAGAAAGTGTGCAGGAGTATTTAATTAAACCTGTCCACCCCGAAGAACTGGTATCAAGAATCAAATACCAACTCTCCAATAAAAAAAATGAATATGAACACTCAGAATATGAAAGGGAAAAAATCGTTTCCTTAGAGAAACTTCTTGAGTGGTACAGTTATAAAAATGCCCGCATCAAGAAGGGAGATCTGAATGTAAATGAATTACATCGGAATCTTTTCTATGGATTACGCACTAGTTTGGCCCAAGGTGCAGGGTTTGGTGTATTAACTCAAATCATTGATGTGATCAAATCAATGCCCAAAGCAGAAGGGGGCGGAATCATTATCGATTCTGATATTCTTGGTATTTTAGAAGAGAATGCTGCTTATTCAAAAAAAGTTTTAGACAGGTTGCTTGAAATCGAAGATGTCATTTTTGATCGAATTGAATTGGAGTCTGTATCTCCTTTACAAATTTTTAATGAGATGTTAAACCTCAGAGAAGAAGTGCAGCCACTTCTTTCCTTAAGAGATCATAGTCTTCTTATTCCAGAGTATAAGGGGAAAAAAGTGAATTCCAAAAAAATAATTTGGAATCAGTTTTATTTTCAGAAAATACTACATGAACTTTTGTTAAATGCAATGAGGTTTTCTGGTGCATCTAGTAAAATTTATTTTATACTCAACTTTGATGACGATGGGATTTATCTGTCGATCGTCAATTCCTATGGAGACGAAAGATTTGTTTCCACTGGAATCTCCAATGAACATCTGGAATTGATCTTTGAACCGTTTTTTCGATTGAACAAAAATGTTTATGAAAAACATGGGTCTTTGGATTTTGGAATTGGACTTAGTTTTGTAAAACAAACAGTGCAGAAATTTGGTGGGACGATTTCTGCTTTTAACTTAATTGATCATGTCAGCGAAGTTAAAGAAATTAAAATTGAGTTTAAGATTTTCCTTCCTTACTCTTCCTCAGAAAAGTGAAGGAATCCTTTCGATTTGGGAAGGTAGGTTTTTCCTTCTTTTTTAAATTGTATTCCCGGTTTTCCTTTTTCCAGCCTACCGACCATAGTGACAGGAACGCCCGCTAGTTTTGTTGGTAAAATATCTGGGGACAAAAATAGAAGTTCTAGTTCTTCACCAGAACCCAAACACAAATCCAGTCCAAGTTCTGCTAATGCCAAAGGATCCAAGGGAAGGGATTCCATTTGAATCTTTAATTTCCCGTGAGAAGCATGTGCCAGTCGTTCTGCATCTTGAATGAGTCCATCAGTAATGTCCATACAGGCATTGATTCTAAAGTTTTGTAAATACGGGAATACCATGAAGCGAGAGTTTGGTGATAGGTGGCGTTCTATGGCTTCTTTGTATTTCTTCTCTCTCTTTTTTTTCCGTAAACAATGATATCCCAGTTGGCTTTGTCCGAGGGAACCTGTGATATACAGATAATCTCCCGGTTTTCCCCCAGAACGGAGCCAGGGTTTTTCCACGGTTCCGACAACTGTGAGTGTGAGTTGGGTTTTGGAGGCAGAAAAGGTATCGCCTCCTGCCAGTTTCATCCCATATTGGTTTAAAGATTTACGAAGTTCTTTCGAAAACGCTCGAATCCATTCTTTTTTACGGGATAGGGGAGAGAGACCAAGGTTGAGAAAACACTCTTTTGGGTTTCCGCCAGAGGCAATGATGTCGGATACATTCACTTCCACGAGTTTCTTTGCCAAAATCTCTGGAGAGGACCAGTCGTGGAGGAAATGAGTGCCTTCGGACAAAGAGTCCGTTGTCACCAGACGGTTCGGAGCCAGAAAGTAACAGTCATCCTCAGGAGGAGGGGTGGTTCCAAACAAAGTGCGTATAATTTCAGATTCTTTCAAAGTTAGATCCCAATAAATTTGTTTGACCCGGTGTGAAAACCGAAAATCCTGACATAAAAGAGGAAAATCTCGTACTTATGGAACTATTGTCTAAAGCCCACAAGACCCCTTCTATCGCAAAAGAAGCCGTACAAAAACAGTGGTTTGTTGTGGATGCAACTGATAAGACTCTCGGAAGATTGGCAAGTCAAGTAGCTTCCCGACTTCGCGGAAAACACAAATCTACCTTCACTCCTAACCAGGATTGTGGTGATAATATCATTATCGTTAATGCTTCTAAAGTGGCTGTTACTGGTCGCAAAAGAGAACAAAAAATTTACTACCACCACTCACGTTACCCAGGTGGTATGACTGCCATTGCTTTCCATAAACTCATCCAAGAAAATCCTGAAAGAGTGATCATGGAAGCTGTGAAAGGAATGTTACCTAAATCTAAGTTAGGTGATCAAATGTTGAGAAATTGCCGTGTATTTGCTGGCAATGACCACAACTTGGGAGCTCAAAAGCCCCTAAAACTGGAGTTGAAATAATATGGCGCAAAAAGCAGTTTGGGCAGTAGGCCGACGCAAAACATCCGTTGCACGTGCAAAAATCGCATCTGGAACAGGTAAAATCACAGTAAACCACAAAGATGTAAAAGATTATATCAAAAATGGCGAACACTTAGTTCGTCGTGCTCTTGAGCCTCTTCTCGTTTTAGATGCTCGTGACAAGTATGATATCGCACTCAATGTAACTGGTGGTGGTGTTGTTGGTCAAGTAGGAGCCATCCGACATGCAGTGGCTCGTGCACTTGTGGCTTTCAATGAGTCTTTAAAACCTACTTTGAAAAAAGAAGGTTTTCTCACTCGTGATAGCCGTATGGTGGAACGTAAAAAATACGGTCTACGCAAAGCACGTCGAGGAACTCAGTTCTCAAAACGTTAATCGGAATTCCTCTTTTTTTCCGATACGAAGCCTCCTACGGGAGGCTTTTTTTTTAGGTAGGTACAATTTGAACCAACTCGTATTCTATTTTGCCTTTGCTATGGGCACTTTTGCCAGTAGCTGTTTTTTATATTCCATTGTCATTTTTTGCCAAACCTTAGAGGCGATGAAAGGTTTCTCTGGGATTGTTTTCTTTTTTCTCTTTTTGCCCTTTCCGATTTTTTTCTTATACACGGGTTACTTACTCGATCATTATTCCAAAAAATGGGTGGTGGTGAGTTTTCAGTTCTTTCTTTTTATCGCGAGTTTTCTTTTGGGAACCGAAACTAAGTTTTTCCAATCATATCCTATTTGGTTACTCCCTCTGGCTTTTGTGAATGGGATCGGAATGACAACCGTCCTTCCAGGAAGAATGGCTATTTTACGTGAGGTAATGGAATCTCATCGGTTGGTCTTTCATACCATAGCCGGTAATCTTCTTTTGATTTTTGCTTTTGGAATGAGTCCTCTGGCTGTGGGTTGGTTTCGAGAATTCAACGATTATCCAAATTTATTTCTTTGGATCTCTGGGTTTCATCTTCTGTCCATGGTCGCCTTTACTTTGTTAAAGATTACAAATCATGAAGTAAAACAAAAACAGGAGAAAGGACTTCCTTCCCTTACCAAAAATTTCCATGCCATTTGGGAATTTCTAAAAGGGGACAAGGTATCTAGGCAGGTCATGTACATGACCATTCTTAGTATGCTAGCACTCGGTCCCATCCAAGTGGTTTTGCCGAAGTATGTACGCATGGAACTTGGGTTAGGGGAGCTTGCTCGCGGAACGGTTCTCGTTTTTCTTGGGCCTGGACTCTTTCTTGGCGGGGTTCTCACCATTCTCTTCCACCATCTAGAACGAAAGGGTTTGGTTTTACTCATTGTTTTTTCTCTCTCTTCCCTTTCCTTTTTGGGATTTGTTCCTTTTGGAAAGGCCTATATTACTTCTTTCTTTTTGTTTTGTTTTGGGGTGTCCGGAGGGGTGCTTTCTAGCCTCCTTCCAGCCATTTTGCAAAAACGGACTGAGGATGGAATTCGGGGACGAGTCCTTTCACTTTATACGGTTTGTTTCCAGTTTACGCCGGCTGTTTCTGGATTTCTTTCGGCATTATTGGCGGACACGGTCGGTTCCCAAATGACATTTGGTCTTCTTGGCGCGGGATTTCTCTGTTTTGGACTTTTTTCTTTTCTCCAATATAAGGAATTAAGGCAGAGTTAACTTCTAATTTCCTTGCCCTAGGAGGCAAACCCGATTTCGCTGTAAGTGTATGATGTCGAAAACTGTCCGCGAAATTGCAGAGTTGTATACTAGTTACTTTAAAGGGAAAGGCCATACAATTGTGCCTTCCTCAAGCCTTATCCCCAAAGGGGATCCCACTCTTTTATTTACAACCGCCGGAATGGTTCAGTTCAAACCTTTGTTTACGGGAGCCGTAGAGTTACCTTATACCCGTGCAGCTTCCGTACAAAAATGTGTTCGTACTACTGACCTAGAAGTCGTGGGAAAAACAGAAAGGCATTGTACCTTTTTTGAAATGCTTGGTAACTTCTCCTTTGGAGATTATTTCAAAAAAGAAGCCATTGAATATGCGTTAGATTTTTCTTTAAACCATCTACACATTCCCAAAGATAAAATTTGGGTAACGATTTACTTAGATGATGATGAAGCCAAAAAGATTTGGATGGACCAAGGTGTTCCGGAAGAACGAATTGTTCGCCTTGGAAAAAAAGACAACTTTTGGGGACCTGCAGGAGATAGTGGGGCTTGTGGTCCTTGTTCGGAATTGTATTTGGATCGGGGTCCAGAAAAAGGGGGACCCAATTGTGGGAACAATCCCGATTGTAAACCGGGTTGTGATTGTGATCGTTATTTAGAATATTGGAATTTGGTATTTAACCAATTTAACCAAACTGTTTCTGGGGAACTCCTCCCTTTAAAACAAACTGGGATCGATACTGGATCTGGCCTCGAAAGGGTCGCCATGTTATTACAAGAAGTGGACTCGGTTTATGACACGGATGAACTAAAATCCATCATTCGTAAAATCGAAGAACTTTCTGGGAAAACTTACGACGAATCCACAAAACAATCTTTTCGAGTGATTACCGATCATTCACGTTCCGTGTTTTTTTCGTTAGGTGATGGGATTTATCCTGACCGGACGGGACGTGGGTATGTGATCCGTAGGCTCATCCGAAGAGCATCACTTTTTGCACGGAAACTAGGGATTCACGAACCGTTTTTATTCAAACTCATTCCCACCCTTCGAGATTTATATTCGGTTCGATATCCAGAATTAAAAGACAAAGCAAAAGACATCGAATCCATCTTAAAAAAAGAAGAAGAGTTATTCTTACATACTTTAGAAGTGGGACTTGAGGAACTCGAATCTCTTTTGGGTCATTTGTCGGAGAATCAACAAACTGTTGTTACGGGGAAGGAAGGTTTTCGTTTGTATTCCACTTATGGGTTCCCACGTGAGATGACAAAGGAACTAGTGGAAGATCGTGGTTTTAGTTTTGATGATAAAGGATTTGAATTAGAACTGGAAAAAGATCGTGACCTTTCTCGTGCCAGCTGGAAAGGAAAAAAGGTTCAGTATTTAACTGGGCTTACGGCAACTCCAGAACTCAAAACCGAATTTTTAGGATATACGGAAGCTAAGTCCTCGGCCAAGATTTTATATCTCTTTGTGGATGGTAAATCTGTAACTTCCGCCAAACAAGGGGAAGAAGCCGTTGTGGTTCTTGATAAAACACCGTTTTATGCAGAAGGTGGTGGGCAAATTGGAGACTGGGGATATTTAAAAAAAGAAGGATTCCAGTTCCAAGTCCAAGACACACAAAAAGAAAACGAAACTTTCCTGCATTTAGGCATGATCTTAAAAGGAACCATCTCTGTGGGAGAAAATTTAGAAGCAGAGATTGATACCTCTCGGCGGCAAAACCTAGCCAACCACCATTCCGGTACACATTTGTTAAACGGTGCACTCCGAAGAATTTTGGGAACACATGTGGCCCAGAAAGGTTCCATTGTTTCTTCGGATTATTTACGATTTGATTTTTCTCATCCCAAAGCTCTTTCGGAAGAGGAGATCATCTCTATCGAAAAAGATGTGAACGAAGCTGTGAATGCAAAAATTCCAGTCAATACGGAAGTGTTGGATATTGAGGCCGCAAAAAAATCTGGGGCCTTGTCCATGTTTGATGAGAAGTATGGAAATTTGGTTCGTGTGATTTCTATGGGTGATAAGTCCAAAGAATTTTGTGGGGGAACTCATGTATCGAACACAAAAGAAATTGGATACTTTGCCATCATCAAAGAAGGAAGTCCAGGGGCCGGTAACAGAAGGGTAGAAGCGATTTGTGGGGATTCTGTCATCGAATACTTTTTGTCCGAGTTCCAAACAATCGCAGCAAAAGTAGAAACTCATAACTTATCCGCCAAAGAAACATTTGGTGATCTAAAAGAGTTTGGAATTACAACAGTGGTTCCAGCACCTGAAGATTTACAAAATCGATTTGCAAAAGAAGGAAATTCTACCGTTTTATTTTTACGTAAACTTCGTGAGGATCTAGAAAGAGAACTGGAAGAAAAATCCAGTGCACTCTTTAAAGCCAAAAAGAAAAAGGAACAACTCCAGTTTCAAATGAATCCAGAACTTGTGGATGGACTTCTCAAAAAAGCACATTCACTGGCAAAGGGAAAGGTGGTTACGGAAGTTTTTTCTTCTGTGGATGCAAAGTCATTGAAGGATCTTGCCGATAGCCTCAAAGCCAAAGAACCAGAAATCCTTTGTCTATTTGGATCCAGCGATGGAGATGTGAGTACCTTAGTGTTTATGTGTAATAAGGTTCTGAATGAAAGAGGGATCCACTGTGGAGATCTTTTAAAAGAAACCTTGGTTCTGTTAGATGGAAAAGGTGGGGGAAGACCTGATATGGCACAAGGTGGTGGTAAAAAACCAGAAAGTCTTCAGGCTGCATTGGAATTTGCTTTGGAGCTTTCCAAAAAGAAATTAGGATAAAAACTCAAGTTAGGTTAGGAGAATTCATATGGCACAAGATCCATCATTTGACATTGTATCAAAATTAGAAAGACCGGAATTGCAGAATGCTGTGGCTCAAGCCATGACAGAAATCCAAACCAGGTTTGATTTTAAGGGTTCGAATTCGGAAATCAAACTTACCGAAGATAGTTTGGTTTTGACCTCGGAAAACGAGATCAAACTTAAACAGGTCATCGACGTTTTGACAACCAAAATGGCCAAAAGGGGAATCAGCCTCAAGGCCTTTGATTTTGAATCCAAAATTGAGGCAGCGACAGGCCAAACGGTGCGCCAAAAGGTGAAAATCCAAAACGGTTTGGACAAAGAACAAACCAAACAAATTACGACCCTCATCAAAGACCAAAAACTAAAGGTTCAGGCTTCCATCCAAGGGGATTCGGTTCGGGTTGTGGGCAAAAAAAAGGACGATTTGCAAGAGGTGATGGCCGCCATCCGGAACGCCAATTTCAATTTTGATGCCAATTTTACGAATTTTAAGGGGTAGAATTTTACCTTAAATTTTGGACCTTTCTGCTTCCAATTTTTTTCGGTCTATGTCTCAAAACCGTCCGATATTTCCCGTATGGACCCTAAAAAATCCGTATGGGGATGGACTTTGCCTCGTAAAGACTTCCTTCCGTATCTATTTGTATTTTCTGGCGTGTTTTTACTTCTCTCGCTTTTTTCCTTTCAGGAAGGAGAGGACGGATCGCTTTTCAATTGGTTTGGAAGGCTCGGGCATTACATCGCCTTTACACTGTTTTATATTTTAGGTAAGTCCTCCTTTTTACTCGCAGGTTTTGTTTTGATGTTAGGTGTTCTTTCTTTACGAAACCCTGACTTTGATCGGTTAGGGAAGGCACTCTTTTTCCCACTTTTTCTTGTGGCGACTACTGTGAGTTTGAACTTACTCGAAACACCTTTGGGTCACGTGGGAGATAGCGGTGGAATCTTGGGTCAATTTTTCTCTTGGGTTTTTTCTTATCTCTTTGGAGAGACAGGCCGCATTCTTGTCGTTTTCTTTTTATACTTATACTTTGCTGTGATCTGGCTTGAGGACGGAGCTTGGTCTTTTACCTTTGATGCCATCAACAAATACTCCAATGGAATTTATAGAATGTTTGGGGGAAGAAATGACCTTCCCCATTTAAAACTTCCTCAGTTTTTAGAATCAGTAGTTTCGACACGTCGTGGCCCCATAGAAGAATTTCGTGGCAAACAATGGTTCCAAGTCCAAACAGAAGAAGAAACCAAAGAGGACATTGCCGAACACTTTTGGAATGTGGTTGCGGATGGAAAAAGAGATGGGAATCGAACCTCAAGTTCCCGTTCCGAGAAAGTAAGTTTTTCTTCTGATTCTTATTTAAATCAAGAAAGAGATTCCTTGGGACTTGGGAAAGGTTCCGCTGGAATTCCAAGTTCTAAAAAATCACCTAAAGTTCGTTATCGTAATGTATCTTCATTTGAAGGTTTTTTTGATGAATCGGAGAAGGTCTTTCGTTTTCAAAAGCAGGAGTCCAAATTGGATTTACTCGCAGAAAAAGAAAAAAATGAAATTCTAATCTCTAAACTAAAACTAACAGATAATAGACGACTTTCTGAGGAATTGGAAGAACGAGAAAGTGAAAGAGAGTCAAAAATTTTATTTCAATTTCCCGAAGCAAAATGGAAACCAAAGTTGGATCCTCAGGTTGATCTAGGTAGTTTGGAACTTCCTAAACTGGAGCCGATTCAATCTTCGTTTGCTAGAGAGGGTTTTCAATTGGGTGAGTCTGGTTTTGCCACTCCTTCTTTGCATCGTAGAGAAGAAGAAATGGATGAAGAGTATCACTCAGAAGAAGATTTGGTTGATGTCGTCGAATCGGAACCAGACGATGCGTCCGAACATTCAGAGGAAGAAGTTCTTATCGAATCGGAAGCCATTCACATTCCAGAATCCGTTCGATTGTCTCTTGTGGAAGAAACAGGTTGGGATGCGAGCGGGGACGAATCTTCAGAAGAAGATGAGACTACAGATGCATACGAATATGAAGAAGAAACCTTGGAAACTTTGGCTGTCGAGGAAAGTTCTCCTCTCGTTCGTTCTAACTTGAGTTCCGGAAATTTTGGAAAGAAAAAACCAGAATCTAAAGAGAAAGTGGAACAACAGGAGCTTATGTTTGGTTCCATGGTTCCGAAACCCAAACTAAAAAAAGGAAAGTATTATATTTCTCCAAGGCTTCTTGTATCGCACCAGGTTCCTGTGGCCAATATCTTAAAGAATGATTCGGAGCTCGATCTCATCTCTCGTAAAATCGAAGAGTCCACTGGCCATTTTGGAATTGAATCCAAGGTAGTTACCAAAGAAAGGGGACCCATCATCACTCGTTATGAGATTACCATTCCGAATGGAATCAAACTGAATCGAATTGTTTCGTTGTCTGATGAAATTCGTGCCTACCTCGAGGTGAAAAACATTCGGATCGTGGCACCAATTCCAGGCAAGGCTTCCATCGGAATCGAAGTACCTAACCGGATTCGAGAAGATGTGTTTTTGTCTGAGATTTTAAAAGATACCATCCTCCAACAAAAGGCCAAAGACCTTTCGATCTGTATCGGAAAAGATATCTCAGGGAAACTTGTGATGATTGATATCGCCAAACTTCCGCACTTACTTGTAGCGGGAACCACAGGTTCTGGTAAGTCGGTGAGTATCAATGCGATGATCACAAGTCTTATCTGCACAAGGTCACCAGAAGAAGTAAGATTCATTATGATCGATCCGAAGATGGTGGAGATGACTCTTTACGAAGGAATCCCACACCTTCTCATGCCAGTGATCACTGATCCGAAAAAAGCAACCAAGGCACTTTCTTGGGCCATCCAAGAAATGGAGAGCCGTTACCAAATGATCTCCCAATTGAAAAGTCGGGACTTTAAAAGTTTTAATGAAAAAGTGGATGAATATGCTCATGCCAAAGGATTTCAAAAACTTCCGTACATTGTGATCTTTATTGATGAGCTTGCGGATCTCATGATGGTTTCAGGAAAGGATCTCGAAGAACAAATTCAGCGTATTTCCCAAAAAGCAAGAGCCGTGGGAATCCATTTGGTGATGGCAACCCAAAGACCGTCTGTGGATGTGATCACAGGTGTCATCAAGGCAAACTGTCCGGCAAGGGTGGCTTTCCAAGTGGCGCAAAAAACGGACTCAAGAACCATTCTGGATACCAGTGGGGCTGAGACCCTCCTCGGAAAAGGGGACTTTTTATACCGTTCTCCGACTTCGAGTGACCTGCTTCGGATCCAGGCTCCGTTTATCGAAGAGAAAGAAATTGATTCCATCGTGGAAGAGGCCAAAAAACAAGGGGCTCCGGCCTATGTGGAAATGAACTGGGATGATGAAACCAGTGTCGAAATGGCCTCTGACGAAGATGAGGAACTTTTTGATGAGGCTTGGAATATTGTCGTCACGGAAAAAAAAGCCAGTGCCAGTTACTTACAAAGACGGATGCGAATCGGCTACAACAAAGCGGCAAGGCTTATGGAGCTTATGGAAATGCGCGGGTATGTTTCGGCACAAGTAGGGGCCAAACCCCGAGAAATCCTGCGTTCAGCGTAAATCATCGACAAGAGAAGTTTGTCTGAAAAACTGGGAATCTATGAAAGTATGGATCGGATCTTTGTTACTTGTATTGGGTGTTTCTCTTGGTGCCCAAACAAGTCCGGCTCACAATTGGCACTCACCCTCCGAAGTGGTGAAAAAGATAAAGAAGAACTTTAGTGATATCAATTCTTATTCAGCTGATTTTCTCATCAAAACAGAAGACAACAAAAAAGAAAAACAGATGCGAGGGAAATGTTTCTACAAACGTCCCGGAAAGATCAGATATAACTTCGCAGAACCGGAAGGAGACGAAATCGTATCTGATGGAAAAACTCTGCATATCTTTATCAAGAGATTAGGTGCTGTGGGAAAACAGGATTTAACTCTTGATCGTAAAAATACATCAGGTCCCATCTTTACAACGAACAGTCCCGATGGTCTGAACCGTCTCTTTCGTAAATACCATTATAAATTTGATACCATTGAACAGCCTCGTTCTATGGGTGATGCGACCAAATACTTTGTTTTGGATCTAGACCAAAGAGAGAAAATTGGTGGGTTCGAAAAGATGAAACTATTTGTAGATTCAGAATCCTACTTAATCAAAAAAGCAGTCGCTACCGATGGTCGCGGGAAAGTAACCACCATTTCATTTTCCAATATTAATTTTTCTGAAGAAATCCAAGATGGAGTTTTCAATTTTCACATGAGCGGAAACGCAAAAATTGTAAACAACCCACTTGTCTCCGAGAACTAAAAAGAGGATATCATTTTGAACACAAAACGAGTCGGTCAAATACTACGAGAAGCTAGAGAAGATAAAAAACTTTCCGTTAAAGATGTCGCTAAAGAAACAAACATTGCCGCGAAATACATTATCGCTTTAGAAACGGAAGACTATTCTCAATTTCCTGCGGAGACTTTTGCTCTTGGGTTTTTAAAAAACTATGCCAGTTATTTAAAGTTAGATGCGGCTATGCTTCTCAATCTCTACCGTGGAGAACAAATTGAAGAATCACAAGCACCTTTGGAAGAGCTCACTCGTCCAACAACGACTCCCTTAAACTTAGATCGAAATAAAATCATTAGCCTAGTTTCCATTTTTCTTTTTGTGATCTCAGCTTATATTATCTATATTAGTTTTGAAGATTCCGGATCGGGATCAATGGATGAGGAAACAACAGAAGTGGGATCCACTGTAGAAACGGTTGCCAGTTCCGACATTCCTTCTGGGATTAACTTCGTTTCACAAAGTGTTCCTGAAAATGCCAGTGTACCTTTTATTTTAACAGAAGACCGTGGTGTGAGTTTCAGTGTGAACAACCAACAATGTAAGATGTTTATCAAGGGTGTTTCCAATGGAAAGGCAAACCTTGGGTTTAATATCTTCCCTGAAAAAAATGTATATTTTTTCCAAACAGCAGAAGGAGAGGAAACCATCCTTTCTTACCGCATTGAAGAACTTTCTTCCCTTCGTCGTGATATCCGTGTGGTTACTCAAGCGGTCACGGAAAAATCAGCTAAAGTTCTTGTGACTTTAAAAGAAGAAAGAGAAGGTGCTGCGGTCAAATCTCCAGTAGGAGACGTTCCGATCCAAGTGACATTATTTTTCTCCAAACCAAGTTACGTGGAATTTGTGTTAGATGGTCAGATGGGGGAGAGGGGACTTGTTTCTGCTGGCGAAGTCAAACACTTAGAAGCTCGTGACAGACTCGAAATCAAAGTGGGTGATGGTGGGGCCGTAGAAATGGTTCAAAATGGAAAAGAACGTTCTGTTCTTGGAAAACCAGGAAAACTTGTGAAAAAGATTTTCATTCGTAAACCAAATCCTTATGATTCCACTCAATCCATCATTGGAGAGTTAGGCGAATAATGCCAAAACTTAAAGAAAAAACGGAAGAGACACCGAAGTCGTTTTTTATCACGACTCTCGGTTGTCCTAAAAACACCGTAGATTCCATGGCCATGCACCAGTCCCTCCTGAAAGAAGGTCTCCTTCCTGCAGCAGGGCCAGAAGCCAGTGACTTCCACTTGGTCAATACCTGTACTTTTATCCAAGATGCAACAAAAGAAACCATCCAAACCATTTTGGATTCCATTGATATCAAAAAGAAAAGTAAACAAAAGTTAGTTGTTGTGGGTTGTTTTGCAGAACGTGCGGGAAAGGAAATTTCCGACGACCTCCCTGAAGTGGACCTTCACTTTGGAACAGGAAAGTATGATAAAGCGGGTGAGATCCTGCGTAAAAGTTTCCCTCTCGAATTCAAAGATCTTTCCGAATTTAACGAAGACTTACTAGAAAGACTTACCACAAGCAAAGGAATTGAGAACTATTCCAAACCATATTCTTATGTAAAAATTTCTGATGGATGCAACCGAGGTTGTCACTTTTGTATCATTCCTAATTTACGAGGAAAATATCGGGATACAGAAATCTCAGATGTTCTCACTCAAACCAAACTGGCTGTCAAAGCAGGCTCCAAAGAAATTTGTCTTGTTTCACAAGATACAGTATTTTATGGAAAAGATACAGACAAACTTTTAGATTTGGTTCGTTCTGTGGCGGATGTGGATGGACTCGAGCTTCTCCGACTTCTCTATCTTTATCCCGACAAAAAAACAGAAAAGTTACTCGATCTTTATGGAGAAATTCCCAAAATTGCCCCGTATTTGGAAAGCCCCTTACAACATGTTTCCAAGTCTGTTTTAAAATCGATGAATCGTACGGGTGAATATTCTTATTTCAAATCCTTGTTTCAAAAAGCAAGAGACCTTCGTCCTGATCTAGAAATTCGCACTTCCTTTATCTTAGGTTTCCCGGGTGAAACCATGGACGATGTGGAAGAGATCATTCGTTTTGTGGAAGATGTAAAACCGGAAAAAGTAAATCTATTTCCTTATTCCCCACAAGAGGGAACAAAGGGTGCTACTATGGATGGGCAAATCAAAGACAAAGAGATTGCTCGTCGTGTGAATATGGTTCGCGAAGCCTACCTTGGAACTTTAAAATCCATCCATCAAAATCGAATTGGAAAACTTTATCCTGCTGTTGTGGATGAAGTTTTGGAAAAAGGAGCAATCGTTCGTCGTTTCCAAGATGCACCTGAAATTGATGAAGTGGTCTATGTAGAAGAAGATGGTTTGAAACTTGGCCAGTTTGGTCAGGTGCGAGTCGATTCTTTCTATGAACTTGATATGTCGGGGACTTGGGTGGCTTAAGTTGGAAGATTGGAAAACCATTGCCAATATCCCGAATTTGCTCACCGTCCTTCGGGTTCTTGCACTTCCGTTTTTTATCTTTGCCTTGTTCCAAAAGGAATGGGAATACCAAATCTTTGCCTTTGTACTTTTTGCACTTGCATCTCTGACTGATCTAGTCGATGGATATCTTGCTCGTAAATGGAACCAACAAACTGAGTTTGGAAAGTTTCTGGATCCACTAGCTGATAAGTTTTTAGTCATTGGATGTTTTGTTACCTTTCTTTTTATCCATGAACCCATTGAAGTTTGGATGGTCGTTCTGATCATCGGACGCGATATGCTCATTACCTTCCTTCGTTACATTGCCGTACGTTCCGGGAATAGCCTTCGAACCACAATGATGGGAAAGGTAAAAACTGCCTTCCAGATGGGAGCCATTCTTATCATCCTTGTTGTGTTTATGTTGAGTTCCGGAAAAAGAAGAGCGATGATCAATGAAACTTATGCTATGGGGAAACTTGCAGGTTATTCTACCTATGAAGTGGCCGCACAACACGCAAATGAGTTTTGTAAAATGGTCAACACTTCCGATACTTTAAGTTTTACCGATTTTTTTGATTCGATTGCTTCTTTTGTTCCTTATTTTGGAATGTTATTCACAACATTCATCACAGTCATATCTGGTCTTCGTTATATAGCGACCAATTATCAGTTGTTAACATTCTCAAATCTAAAAAGGATTTTTTATGACCGTTCCAACAGTTAAGGAAATTCTCGGACAGGTTGTGTCTGGACACCACCTTGTGGATACCCATGCCGAACTTTTTTTAAGTGAAGTGATGGATGGAAAGGTTTCAGAACCAGTCCTTGCTTCCTTTCTCACCGCTTTAAAAATGAAAGGGGAAACTACAGATGAATTGTATGGTTTTGTGCGTGCCATGCGTGGTCATGCCATCCAACCTTCAAAGAAATTTGATTTTGATTTTTTAGATACTTGTGGGACGGGGGGAGATGGAAAGGGAACTTTGAATGTTTCCACTCTTTCTGCTCTCACTCTTGCAAGCCTTGGATTCAAAGTTGCCAAACACGGGAACCGTTCTGTTTCTTCTCTCTCTGGAAGTTCGGATATTTTATCGGGACTCGGATACAAATTGGACCAATCCACTGCCGATTCTGAGAAGGAATTTTTACGCACAGGATTTGTGTTTTTATTTGCTCCCGCTTGGCACCCAGCAATGAAATATGCGGGACCTGTTCGCGCGGCCCTTGGATTTCGTACTTTTTTTAACCTAATTGGGCCTCTTTCCAATCCGTTTGCCCCTTCCCACCAAATGGTGGGGGTCTACGATAAGTCTCTCTGTTTGCCGATGGCGGAGATTTTAGGAAGGCTTGGCTCCAAACGAGCGATTGTCTGTCATTCCCAGGATGGGTTGGATGAGTTTTCCATCTTTGAAGAGACTGATTATGCCTATTTTGATGGGAAGGAAACCAAAGAATTCTCTTTCCATCCTAGAGAACTCGGCTTAACCGCTAAAGAATTGGACAGAAATACAGTGTTCTCTTCCTCCAAGGAGGGGGCAGAAGCACTTTTCCGCGCGGTTCTTGACCCTAAAGAATCCACAGGTGGAACTGCCATGGTGGCTCTAAATGCGGGAATCGCGATGTATTTACTCGGTGCGGTTTCGGATATCAAAACAGGATATGAAACGGCCAAAGCAAGTATCTTAGAGAAAAAAGTTCTCCGATTCGTTCGTGAAACATTGAATTTAACATAAGGCCTGTAAACATTGGATAAATAGCTATGCTCAATTTTAACTTTTTAACACCAGAAATCCTAATCCTTGCCCAAGAAGAGGGTGCAAAGTCATCCCTACAGTCACTCATCATCATTCCGATCATGTTAGTTGCTATGTATTTTCTTGTGATCCTTCCGAACAAAAAAGAAGAGAAGAAACGTAAAGAAATGATCACCAATCTCCAAAAGGGAGACAATGTTGTAACGAATAGTGGCCTTCATGGAAAAATCGTAGAGTTCAAAGACAATAATGAAACAGTTGTTTTGAGTATTGCTGCGAACACTAACGTTACTTTTGAAACTAGCGCCATTCTAAAGAAGAAAGCTTAAGATGAAGCGTATCTTCTTTAGTGCTTTACTCATCTGTTTTTCGGCTTCCCTCTATTCACAAGAGGGCTTGGATTTTTTAGATAAGGTAAACGATAAACCAAAATCTACAACCACAAAGCCGAAAGAGGACACAGTCCAACCCACAACCAAAAAACAAACTAACGTTGTGAATACGGCAGTGGTGAGTACAGGCAAAAAGAAGAAATCTAAAAAGAAATCCAAACAAAACCAACTCGCTACAGATGTTCTTCCACAAAACACGAATGTTGTGAGCAATCTGAACCAAAATCCCACAGTTACAGAAAAATCTCTTCCCAGTTTAGAAAAACAGCCTTCTTTGACTGAAGAAGAAGAGGTTGTCAATCAAGGATTGTGGATGGATTCGACAACCTCTGTGGAGCCAACGGGTCTTCCTGGTTTTTCTGCCGATTTAAAAATTGGGAAAACAGAAAGTTCACAATCAGAAATAAATCCATCTACAAGTAAGGAAACGGGGAAATCTCTTTTTAATTTCTCTGATTTTTTTGCTAAATATAAAAAGGCAATGATGATCCTTGGGATTATCATACTATTTGCTTTTTATAGACTTAGATCCGCTCGCCCGGGATCTAGCAGTCGTTCTTATAGAAGATAATAATTTTAGGAGCAAACTAACTTGCAATCGTATCGACTATTGATTCTACCTTTTTTGATTCTGGCGGTTTCTTTTACAATTCTGTATCCGAACTTTGCCGATCGTAGTTTAAAAATCGTTGTTAGAGAGGATGTGTATGCACTTCCTGAAGCTGATCAAAAAATTTTAGTGAATGCACTCTTTGAACGTTGGGCGAAAGATTATGGCAAAGGTTCTGGTTGGACCATCGAACCACAAGGAACTCTTCCTCCCAAGGAAAATCCATTTTATACTGTGAAAGGAAGGTTTATTACTTCCGCAAAGATCAACCAAATCTCCCAAGAAAATCAATCTTTAGTAAGTGAGTCTAAAAATAAATTAGAACCAACTTGGATTGAAAATACTATTCGAGGTGGTAAGTCTTTATCCATCAAATTGGGTCTCGACTTACAAGGTGGTATGCGAGTGGTTCTAAAAGGTGATTTTGAGGATTATACTTCGAAACTCAAAGACCTTTATGCAAAAGAATTAACTGAGTTAAATCTAACTCTAAAAAATCCAACAGCGAAACCAGAAGACAAAGAAAAAGCAAAATCCAGACTTTCTGAAATTGAATCTAGTTTTGATCTTTCTCCGATGCGTAAAATCGTAGAGTTAGAAAAAGCAAAGATGATTATCGATAATCGTCTTACGACTCAAAATCTAACAGAACCTCAAGTAAGGATTCAAAAAGAACAAGATGCTATTGAAGTTTCACTTCCAGGTGTTTCCAATTCGGCTGCGATTTTGGAAATTTTACAAAACACGGAAACTGTGGAATACCGTTTAGAAGAACCAAATCCTTTTGTATTCAAAGGTCAAATCGCCGACAACGAACGTCGTATGATGGATCTGGGCAAACGAGAAGATACAGACATCTTTATCTTTCAAGAGCTCGTCAAAAACAAAGCTGGAAAAAAAGCCCAAGATGAGTTTTTGGAAGGTTTAGAGAAAAAATACAATATTCCGAAAGACTTTAAAGTTTATGCGATGTGGGCTCGTGGGAATTCTGCGAAGTCGGCTCTCCTTCCACGTAGTTTTGTAGTTTTGGAACGTAAAATTGCCCTTTCTGGAAATGATATGACCAATGCACAACCATCCTATAATTCCAATTCTTACGGATGGATGGTGAGTTTTACTCTTACTCCCAACGGTGCAGAAAAGTTTTTTGACCTCACTTCGGAAAATCGCGGACGTAACCTAGCAATTGTTTGGGGAGATAAGGTAATTTCTAATCCTGTCATCAATGATCCAATTGCTGGTGGTCGTGCAGAAATTTCGGGAAGTTTTTCGGAACAAGAAGCCATTCGTTTGGCGAACGTAATCTCTGAAGGAGCACTTCCGATTCCATTATCTGTTTTGGAAATGAGATTCATTGGACCAACTCTTGGAATCGAGTCGATTGAAGTTGGTTTAAAAGCGGTTGCCATTGGATTCTTTTTAGTAATGGCTTATATGATTCTTTATTACCGTTTGGGAGGTTTCATTGCTGACCTTTCCCTTCTTGTAAACTTAATCATCCTTGCTGCTCTTTTGACTCTTATGGATTTTACCTTAACTCTTCCTGGGATTGCAGGGATTATTTTGACCGCTGGTATGGCGGTGGATGCGAACGTAATTATCTATGAAAGGATTCGGGAGGAAATCGAAGAGGGCAGGGCACTTTCCATTGCGGTCACTCGCGGTTTCGAAAACGCATTCTGGACCATTATGGATGCGAACGTGACCACTCTCATTGCAGGGATTCTAATGATTCGTCTTGGAAATGGACCGATCAAAGGTTTTGCGATCACACTTTGTTGGGGTATCGTTACCACTCTTTTTACATCTCTATTCCTCTCTAGATTGTTTATGGAGTTAGCTGTTAACAGAATGGGTGTTCACCACTTAAATTTAAGACCTTTCTTCTTTGGAAAAAAGGAGACTACAAATGTATAATATCAATTTTACAAAGTATAAATACTTTACTCTTAGTTTTTCATTTTTAGCAATTGTTGCCGGATTTGTGATCACCTTCACTAAGTATGGTGGGTTTGCTCACTCACTAGACTTTAACGGCGGTTTAAGAACGGTTGTTGAACTTCCGGCAGATAAAACGCGAAATGATTTAGATGGATACTTTCAATCTAAAAACATTGAAGCAGTTGTGATTCTTTTGGAAAAAGAAAAGAATATCTATCAGTTAGATATAGGACTTGGTTCGTTAGATACGATCGAATCCCTTTATAAAGAAATTCCTGAAGAAAATCGTGAAACTTCTACCTCTGCCATTGACCGTTTTGTGCAACTTCTTAGATATGAATACAAACTACCGAAAGAAAAAGTTCTTTCGGCAGACCAAGTGGGGGCAGTTGTCGGAGGTGAGTTGACAGAAGTCGGAATCACACTTCTACTCACAACTCTTGCGATCATTCTTTTGTATTTAAGTATTCGTTCGCAGTTTAAGTTTGCTTTAGCCTCTTCCATTGCACTAGTTCATGATATTCTTATGACCTTGGCACTCATCGGATTTTTACAAATCAAACCAAGTGTTCCTATCATTGCAGCTCTACTCACGCTCCTTGGTTATTCCATTAATGATAAAATCGTTGTGTTTGACCGGATCCGAGAAAATGCACATGGGAAAGACAATTTAGCACTTTCGAATATCATCAATGTTTCGATCAGCCAAACCTTAGGTAGAACAATCAATACATCTTTTACGACGATGATTTCAGTCATTGCAATCATTGTGGGTGGGGCTGTAGAGTTGTATGACTTTGCATTTGTTCTTTTATTTGGGGTTCTTGTCGGAACTTACTCTTCGATTTACATAGCGGCTCCCATTTCTGAGATTTACGACCAACTCAGGAAAAAAAGATTCGTATAACCGACTGACGATGAATGCAGAGAAACGGAAGGAAACTTATTCTCTGCATTCCTTACTTGGATTTTTGGCGATGGGAAAAACCGGAGCCAATCCACCTGTTTCTGCTGTTTTAACTGACACCGAGGGAAAAGTTCTCTCTAGCGCTCACACCCAAACCTTTGGTGGAAACCATGCAGAAAGAGAACTTTATTCCCGTTATCCAAAAATACCAATTTTAGACCCAAAAGAAAATTCAAATCTTTCCAGTTTGGGTTCCCAGGAAAATACAAACTCAATCGAGTTTGAAATTTCGAATTCAGAGAAACAGGATCAGATCCCTTCTGATCAAACCATCCTCTCCGTTAGTTTAGAACCTTGTACCCATTTCGGAAAAACACCACCTTGCCGTGATTTGGTGATCGAAAGAAAACCAAAAGAGGTAAAGTTAGGATGGAAAGATCCCAATCCTCTTGTGGTCTCGGGTGATTGGAGTTCGTATACAAAATCCGGAATCTCAGTGGCACTAGATCCGATGCTTGCAAAGGTTTCCCTTCCTTATTTACAGGGGTTTTTAACCAGAATCCAAACGGGGAGGCCATGGGTTTGGATCAAATCCGCGACATCAAAAGAGGGAAATTTTGCCTCTTTTGATAAAAAGAAAGAACGGGTGAGTTCACAGGAAGTGGATCTCTACTTACAGTTGTTACGCGCAAAAGTAGATGCTGTTGCCGTTGGCCCAGGAACCATTCTCTCTGACTGTCCATCACTTAACTTCCGAATTACAGAAGAGATGGTTCTCTCACATAAACCAGGAATTCGAATCACCGAACTAGAACCTTTTTTTGAAGCCGGCTCTGGACTTTTTTCTTCCATCTTACAATTTGCAAAAGATACAAACCAAATCCATAACTTAGAAGAAAACCTCTACCAACCGTATCGTGTTTTTTGTTTGGACCCTAAAAAACTTCCATCGGATGTTTTTTTTGCAAACCAACAGGCACTTACAGAAAAATATGGCGAAAAAAAATGTGTTTTTTTTATCATTTCAGATGAGATTACAGAAGAAGACGTAGAACTAGAACGGTTGATAAGACCTCTATCTCGGTTTGAAGGAGTTTATTTACGTCGAAATGAAGGTTGGAAATTTCTCGAAATTTTGGGTGAACTTGGCATTAATACTTTGTTATGTGAATCTGGAAATTTTTTCCCTGAATTTTTAGAAGATGAGATCTCAGATACGGATAGAATCATTGAAATCCGAAACGAAGATAAATCTTTTCCTGATGGAATTCCTTTTGTTTTCCAAAATGAACTTTTGATTTCGGAATACCAAGTTGGAACGAACCGTATTTTTATTAGAAAACCAGAGAGGAGCACCTAGTTTATGTTTACTGGCCTTATTGAAGCTATCGGAAAGGTGGTCACTATTGAACCGATTGATTCGGGAATTCAATTTACCGTGGAAACGGAATGGGAAAAACCTGATTTAAAATTAGGGGATTCTATTGCCATCAACGGTGCTTGTATGACAGTCACTGAGTTCTCTGAGTTAGGGAATCTATTTAAATTTTATGCATCATTTAAATCATTGGAACTGACCAACTTATCTCGGTTAGGAGAAGGGTCTTCTGTCAATTTGGAAAGGGCTATGGCAATGGGACAACGTTTTGGAGGACATATGGTGCAAGGCCATGTGGACGGAATGGCCAAAGTGATTTCTCGAAAACAAATTGAAAAAGAAGTGGAAGAGTTCTGGGTGGAAATCCCAGAAGAACTTCGTCGTTATTTTGTAAAAAAAGGATCAGTGACTTTGGATGGGATCAGTCTCACTGTTGTGGACGTAAAGGATGGGAGTATCCAACTCATCCTCATCCCTGAAACCATGGAAAAAACCAATGCTGGAACCTGGAAAAAAGACCAGAGATTGAATGTCGAAGTGGATGTTTTGGCCAAATATATCGAAAACTATTTAAGCCAAAGATCAGGTTCTTAGTTTCTTTTTAGTAGATTGTCGATATCAGAATCATTATCATCTGCTACGTACTTTGTTTGGAAATCGTTAGCATTCATAATTTCAAAAAACATATCTAGTTTTGCTAATTTAAATACATTTTGGATCATGGGTTTCATCCCCACAAGGACTAGTTTTCCTTTTTTGTTTTTGAGAGAGTTAAGGCTTTTGATGAGAGAACCAATGCCTGAGGAATCTATATAATCCAGGCGACTCATTTCAATGGAAACGATGCTCGGATGTGGTTCAATGAGTTTTGCAAAGATAGATTCGAATTCCTCCGTGGATTCGATGTCAAATTTACCCGCGATTTCGATGGTTTTGATCTTTCCCGTTGTGTTCAGTTTCAGTTCCACATCCCCTCCGATCCGGAACATTTAGACAAAAGAAAGGGGAAAAATCAATGACTTTCTTTGGGAATCTTCTTTAATTCGGAACGGCTTTCAGAGTTTTAGTATATAGAGGCCTTTCCCCATGATACGTCCGATCGAAGAAGCAATCGAAGAAATCCGCCAAGGCAAAATGATCATCTTAGTCGACTCTGAAGACAGAGAAAACGAAGGAGATCTGGTCTGTGCTTCCCAATTTGCAGATAAAGACAAAATCAACTTTATGGCAACCCATGGTCGTGGTCTTATCTGTGTCCCCATGGAGAGGGAAAGACTCCAAACTTTGGGTCTTGGAAAGATGGTGGATGATCTTTCCTTAGGTGACAAACACGGAACCGCATTTACAGTATCAGTGGATGCGAAACATGGAACTTCCACGGGAATCTCCGCACCTGACAGAGCCAAAACTGTCGAAGCACTCCTAGACCCCAAAACCAAATCGGAAGATTTGATACGTCCAGGTCATATGTTTCCATTACAAGCCGTGACTGGTGGAGTTTTACGAAGGGCAGGGCATACGGAAGCGGCTGTCGACTTATCTAAATTAGCTGGTCTTTATCCAAGTGGTGTGATTTGCGAAATTATGAATGATGATGGGTCTATGGCAAGAATTCCTGATTTGGAAAAATTTGCAAAAACACATGGTCTTAATATTTACACCATTGAAGACTTAATTCGTTACCGAAGACACAAAGAGAAATTAATTCATTTAGAAGTGGAAGCAAGTCTTCCTACCGAATTTGGTGATTTTAAAATCAAAGCTTATTCCACACAGATTGACGACAAAGTTCACATGGCTTTGGTAAAGGGCGAAATTGATCCAGAGAAACCTGTCCTTGTTCGTGTTCATAGCGAATGTTTGACTGGCGATATCTTCTCTTCCCAACGTTGTGACTGCGGGCCGCAGCTCCACAATGCTCTTCGCATGATTGAAAAAGAAGGGAATGGAGTCCTACTCTATATGCGTCAAGAAGGACGTGGGATTGGAATCATCAACAAACTCAAAGCCTATTCCTTACAAGAGGGGGGGCTGGATACAGTAGAAGCCAATGAAAAATTGGGTTTTGCTCCTGATTTGAGAGAATATGGAATTGGTGCTCAGATTTTACGGGATATTGGAGTGAAACAAATGAAACTCATCACCAATAACCCTCGTAAGATTGTGGGACTCGAAGGATACAACTTGCACGTAACCGAACGAGTTCCTATTGAGATAGATCCTGTAGAAGAGAACTCGCGTTATTTACAAACTAAAAAAACAAAACTCGGACATTTGTTGAATCTACACGGTTAGCCAAAAATCATCCTGGTCTTTTCCTTGATAAAGGGAAGAGACCAATAAATGTCTGATTGATTTCTTTTATTTGTTTTCGAAGGGTTTCTGTATTGATAGCTCTGGACTTATGGAGAAAGCCTTGCACGAACCCAAGTTTCTGTTTTATCTTTTCTTTCAAACTGGATTCTATCATGAAGTCTTCCCACCCTTCCTTGCCAAAATTCAATTTTGGTAGGGAATACAGAATACCCACCCCAGTTTTCTGGCATTGGTATTTCTTTTCCTTCCCATTCTTTGGTAAGAGAGGCAAACTTTTCTTCTAAAAATTCTCTGGAAGGAACCACCGAACTTTGATTTGATGTTAGTGCTCCAATTTGTGATTCTCTAGGTCTTACTTGGAAATAGGCTTTCGACTCTTCTTTGGAAATACGGGTCGCTTGACCTTCTATTCGAATTTGCCTTTCCAGTTTGGGCCAAAAGAAATTGAGAGCCACACGGGGGTTCTCAGCAATATCTTTTCCTTTATCCGAATCATAATTGGTAAAGAATTGGAATTCTTCACGGATGAGTCCTTTCAGTAAAACAGTTCGAACGGAAGGTTGTCCTGATTGATCCACTGTAGCAAGGCTCATTGCATTTGGCTCTTGTTCTCCTTCCTCTTTTGCTTCGGAAAACCAAAGTTGGAATAGTTCTAATGGATTGGATCCGGCTGTCTCTTCTGATAGAATAGAACGTGTGTAAAGCCTTCGCATGTTTTGTAATTCATTCAATGGTTCCATAAATAGAGAATCCCTCCCAGTTGTAGTAATGGACAAGTAATTTGGCAAAGTAGGTTAGAAATAATCCGAGAGAAAAATAAAGTCCCATAGGAATTTTTTTCCCTTTTAAGGGTTCTCCTTTTTTGCGAAGGAGAAAACTAAATCCCACTGCGAGTAGGTAAGCCGAGTTAAAATATAAAATCCAAAAAGGATTGCCCGCAATGGTGGCAAACACGGGCGAAAAAATCACATCTCCCAGGCCAGTTCCCCCGCGAAACAAAAGGTAAATGAAAAGGTAAAAACTGAAAAAACCTAAATAGACCCATAGAGTTTCTATTGTGAAAAATTCACCAAACAGAAGATAGTTGGAGAGAAAACCAAATCCTACGAGAAAAGGAAGATTTTCATAATCGAGAGAAAATTTAGCCACGTCGGTCATCATAGAAATCAGTAAATGCCCGAAAAAGAAAAGAAGGGTGATGGTCCCCAAAATATCTTCTGATACAAAATAGATAAAGATGGCCATTAGACCAAAAAGAAATTCTGTGAGAGGGTAGAGTTTTGGGAGTTCTATTTTACAATGGGAACATTTGCCTTTAGTCAAATACCAACCAACAATCGGCATAAGATTTGTTTTTGTTACCAAATGTCCGCAAGACGGACAGTGACTTGGTTTGGAAAAAATAGTTTTCCAACGAGAAAAGCCATGAACTTCCTTTCTTTTTTTGCCGTAACAATAAAGTAAAATTCGTTCTGCAAGTGTGGTATAGAAACTGGCGAGACTAGCTCCAAAGAAAAAAAGGATCCCATAGACAGAAAGACTCCAAAGGAAAAACCAATTCGAATCGTTCATAAAAATCCTTTCTTTGTTTCTAATCCACTTAGATTGGCAGAGTGCCAGTTTAACTTTCTTTCGAAAGTTCCTGTAAGGCTTTCATTCCTCGTTTCAAAGTGTCCCATTCCGTAGCAAAAGAAAGTCTGACAAAATTCTTTTTGTCACAGAAGATAAATCCAGGAACCAAAATGAGATCCTTTTTCACAGCCCTTTGGATGAACTCATCATCAGTGACGGGAACTTGGAAGAAGGAATAAAAGGCTCCCCCTGATTTTTGGATGGGATAGTAGTCTTTTAAAGATTCATAAACAAAATCACGTTTTTCTTTATAATCTTGGATGTACGCACTCATATCTGTTTTTAAGGCTTCGATTCCGGCCCATTGGGTGATGGAAGGAGCACAAACAACAGTATACTGTTGTAAGGTGGTAAGGGCCTTGATGACCTTGTCCTCAGCAAGGATGGTCGCAAGCCGAAGACCTGTCATATTGTAGGTTTTGGAAAACCCAGTGAGTGTAATTGTTTTTTCATACTCCGATCCAATGGAGAAAAACTGTTTATCGTAATCAAAGAGTTCGTAAATTTCATCACTGATCAGATAAGCTCCCGTAGTTTCTGCGAGGTTCGCTAGAGCCCTTAGTTGTTCTTTTGAGAGAACTTTACCTGTGGGATTGGAAGGATTGGAAAAAATGATGAGTTTGAATTTTCTAGATTTTAAAGATTCTAAATCTTCTGGTTTAAAACTTTCCTCTAGAGGAACCACCTTTCCCCCATAAAACTTTAACATAGCAGGGTACATGAGAAAGTAGGGTGAGATCACTAAACATTCATCCCCTTCATTGACTAGGGCATTGAATAATAAAAACAAAGCAGAAGAGATTCCCGAAGTGGCAAGGATCCTGTCTTCATGAGCATAAGTAATTTTATTTTGGGTTCGGTATTTTTCTGCCATGGCAGATTTTAGCTCAGGAATTCCACCGGTGAGAGTGTAAGAAGTTTTGCCATCCCTGGCTGCTTGTGTCATAACCTCTATGATGTTAGGTGGACAAGGGAAGTGCGGCTGGCCGATACTCAAATTGATCGGATTTTGGATACTCCGTGCAAGTTCAAAGGCCTTGCGGATGGGGGAGGAGTCAATCCCATACATTCTATTTGCGAAATCCATGGAATCATCATGGTTTTTTAGGGAGGTACGGGTCAATAGAATTTGGTTTACACCTAGGAAATGGGTAGAAATCTGAAGGATATGGAATTTGTTACCATCGCTGATGTGAAAGTGCCGGTTCTCCCGCCCACGAGTAAGTTTCCCGTTTTCCCTTCTAGCCTTGTCGAAACCGACTCGGTAAAACTTACCTTACAAAAAATTCTATACCCCATGCTAGAAGGGATCCCTGTCCTTCTCGTAGGTGATGCCGGGGTCGGAAAAAACGCTCTTATTTATTATATCAATGCCCTTCGTAAACAACCTACCCTTCGGTTCAGTTTCAATGAAGACACCCTCCCCGAAGATCTGATTGGATCTTACCGAATCCTTCTGGATGGGAAAGGATTTACTTGGTCAAATGGTCCGCTCACCAATGCTCTCTCAGAGGGGCTTAGTTTTGTTGCCGATGAAATGAACCTTTGTGCTCCCAACATCATCAAACGATTTTCCTCTGTTTATGAATCGAACTACTTAGACCTATTGGAAGGAAGTGGGGAAAGGGTAAATGGCAAAACAGGATTTTGGTTTATTGGAACCCAAAACCCAAGTGAAGGTTTTGAAGGAAGAAAACCATTACCTTTTGATATTACAAAACACTTTGCTGTTGTTTATGTAGATCCGTATTCGCCGGACGAGATGTTTTTTATCTTAAAAAAACTCTATCCCATGCTTTCGGAAGAAGTTCTGAAACAAATCATTCGGATCAGTCTAGAGTCGGAAGCCCGGATTAAATCAGGAGAGATCGGAAAGGGTGATTTAGAAAAATACCACTTCAACTTAAGGACTTTGCAAAAGTATTGTAACCGTTTGGTTTTATTTGGTGCAAAGGACAAAACGGTTGCAGCACGAGAAGCTTTATACTTATTCGAAGAACCTTTCCGTAAAAAAGAAGACAAGGCCAAACAAAGAGAACTCATTGAATCCGAGTTTGGCGGTTCAGTCAAACTAGTTCCAACCAAAGGATATGTTCAAAGTTCTACTATTTTTTGGAACGATAAAGAAATCAAAACCTGGGATGAGAAAAAAACCATCTCACTTCTTTCGACTTACCCAACCCCAGAACCTGTTTTACATTTTCTCGACCAAGTTTTCACTGCCATCCAAGCCAAAGAAAATATTTTAATCGAATACCGAGAAGACCAAGACCCACAAGAATTTTTACCACTCTTTACAGAACTTACTGGGATTGAACTCGAATCGGTAATGTTATCCAAAGGAATGCATACTTCAGACGTTGTGGGAGCACTCAAACCTACAGAAGAAGGGAATATCGAAAGTGTGACTTGGGTAGACGGCCCCCTAACACGCTCGATTCGAAAAGGTCATATCATTCTGATTTCGGGTCTTGAGTCTGCGGGAGCAGAACTGGTTGAAAAGATGAATATGTTAACCGATGATGCAAGGTCTCTCACACTTCCTCCTGAATCGGGGGAATACCTTCCCATCCAACTTACAGAAAAATCCATTGTATTTGGAATGAAATCCTTTCGTGCTTCTAAATCGGTAACAACCATTTCGCGTGCTTTCCGAAACCGATTCACACCAATTCTTTTTCCTGAATTAGAAGATGTGAAAGTTTTAGAAGAAATTTTAGAATTTTATCTTCCTGAAGGTGTGCTTCCTCGGAGTCTTGCTCGGTTTCACCTCAAGGCCAAGGAACTTTCTGAAAAACGGACCATTGGTTCGGCGAACTTAATGCCTTACCGTTTTGGTATCTCCAACCTTTTAAAATGGAAAAACCATATTTACCGCTATAACCAAACGGATGTTAAAGACATTGCAATCCGTGGTGGAAAAATTTATTATACCAACCAAATTGCGGATCCCAAAGAAAGAAAGGAACTCGAACGCATTTTGGAAGGATTTCTTTCCGGTGTGGAAGTTGTCTCAACACTCTTCGAGGAAATCGAAGAGAAAAAAAAAACGTTTACCGTTGAGTCAGGACTAAATCGAAAAAATTGGTGGGATCCTGAACTTCATAAAAGGGATCCCCTAACAGGTGTTGCCAAAAAACTCAATTCTGGTGCGGAAACCAAACGTGGAATTGAGATCAACACTCCGGAAACCGGAGGAAGCACCAAAGAAGGACCTGACGCCTGGTATGGACAAGACACACAAGGGAACCAAGGCCAAGGCGAACCACAAGGTGGTGGTGGCGCTTGGGGTTACCGAACCGAAGAACTTTATAAACAATTCTTAAAAAAACGTCGTCTCCTTTGGGACTATTCCATTATGGTTGGCCTCGAAGAATTTAAATCCGTATTTGGAAAAGAACTCGAAGAGGTAGAACTAAGTTTAGAACAACTCTTTGATCCCGAAATCGACATCCATCGTATGTATAAAAACGAAGGATCGAGAGTGGATGCAAGGAAATACATCTCCTACAAAAGCGGACGGGGAGATACCAAAATCTTCGATAAAACGACGATCGAAAAAAATGATGAAAAACTAAAAGGTGTAGAAGTGACCTTTCTTGTATCGAAATGCCGAAGGATCTTTAACTTCGAGTATTCGATTGCGATGCTTTCGGCTCTTCTTGTGAGTTTACATATTCTAAATGAACACGATATCAAAACGAGTGTCCATACTTTCTGTGATATCAAAAACTCCAAAGACACGGTGGATATTTACAATCTAAAGTCAGCAGAAGAAGATTATACGGCAGAAAAAGAAGAAGAGGTGTTTAACGCTCTTTGTAAAAATTGGCATGGAGATAGCATTCCAGAATACCAAGTTCTTTCCAATGCAGAACGTTATTTTTCCCCCGATGCCCAAACCAAGATCATTGTCATCCTTTCCGACTTTCGGGGCCAAAGAGCCAAAACCTATATTGAGGATGAACTTTCTTCTTTTGACACTCGTCGGATGAAAGAAGCTGTACTAAAAAACCAGGACAAAAATTATGTATTTTTAGGGGTGGGACTTGGGTCTCGTTACATTGCGGAACATGTATTCCAGGACTCCCTCCAGATTACGGCCGATAACTTTTATTCGATGCCGAATCTCATTGGGGCGGAAATTGCAAGATTAGTGCAAATCCACCATTCCCTCAGGTCGTAAGTATATTCATGGGCAAAACCAAAAAAGACGAAAAACCACGCGGAACCGATCCTTTAATCAATAAAAAGGCAAAGTTTAATTTCGAACTATTAGATTCGTTCGAGGCTGGTGTTGTACTCACAGGTTCTGAGGTAAAATCCCTTCGGGAAAAAAAAGGAAACCTCACCGATTGTTTTGCCAAAGTTCGGAACGGGGAAGTGTTTTTAGAAAACTTTCAAATTCCTCCATACAAAAACGGAGGTTATGCGAATCATCCCGAAATTCGTCCTCGTAAACTTCTCCTCAAAGCAAAAGAAATTGAAAAAATTGATAGGTCGATTAAAGAAAAGGGACTCGTCCTTGTGGCGACTCGTTGTTTCTTTAAAAACAATCGTTTGGTGAAAATCGACATTGCCCTTGCCAAACCAAAAAAACTTTACGACAAACGTGACGACATTCAAAAGAAGGAAGCCAAAATCGATATGGAACGAGCCATGAAGGAACATTTACGCAAATGAAAGGACTTCCTGTCGTTACCATCGTTGGTCGTCAAAATGTGGGTAAATCCACTTTATTTAATGCCATTCTCAGAGCACAAAGTGCGATCACTGAAAACACTGCCGGTGTCACAAGAGACGTTTTGCAAAAAACAGTCGAAAGATCTGAATTTAAAATTCCGTTCACTTTGTCCGATACGCCGGGGCTTGATATTGAAAATATTGATGAAATTTCCAAAGAGATCATCGATATCGCTTTTGAACATTTACGAAATTCGGATTTAATCCTACACGTAATCGATCATAAAGACTTACGTAAGTATGATCACAAGTTGATTGACCTCTTTAAAAAAGACGAAATTTTAAAAGACAAAATGGTTCTGACCCTGATCAACAAGGTAGATACTGAACAAGATGAATACGATCTGGAACCATTTTACAAACTGGGTTTGAATGAACTTCTACCGATCTCGGCACTCGGGCGTCGTAATTTTGATCTACTCTATCAAAAGATTAATTTTTTTCTACCCGACAAAATCAAAATGCCGGAAGATCCTTATTGCAAAATTGCCATTATTGGAAAACCTAACTCTGGTAAGTCGTCACTCCTCAATACCTTTCTTGGATACAAACGTGCTGTAGTGAGTGATGTACCTGGAACCACAAGAGATTCTGTTTCCGATCAGTTCTATTTTCAAAACCAAAAATTGGAAATCATCGATACCGCTGGGATTCGTAGAAAATCCAAAACGGGTGAAAGTTTGGAATTCTATTCTTACAAACGGACCCTTCATAGCTTAGGGGAGGCCGATGTTGTGGTTCTCCTTGTCGATGCGATGAAGGGACTCGGTGAATTCGATAAAAAGATCTTTGGGGAAATCCAAGAACTCGGAAAACCCATGATTGTGGCTGTGAACAAATGGGATCTGGTTCCGGAAAAGGAATCCAATTCCTGGAAACACTATAAAGACCGGATGGAAGCCAAACTATCCATTCTTAAGGAACGTCCTCTGATTTCTCTCTCCGCGAAAGAGAAGGTTAGGACTCACAAACTTCTGGAATCCGTGGTTGCCCTCTATGAAAAGTCCCAGAAAAAGCTCACTACCCGTGCCTTAAATGACTGGTTAAGCAAGTGGGGGGGCAAAAATAAGGTTCAGAAGGCATCGAATCGACCTCCGAAGGTGTATTACGCCACGCAAGTCTCCCAGATTCCTTTTAAAATACTGTTCTTCGTGAATGATACGAAACTCTTTCCGTCAAATATTTTAAGCTTTTACCGAAAGAGTATAGTAGCGGAGTTCGGACTCGATGGCCTGGCTGTTGAAATTGAACTTCGGAACAGAAACGAGGGTAAGGAGGGCAGGGAATGATTCTTGCCGCAGTCCTATTGAGCTACCTTTTTGGTGGCATTCCGGTTGGGTTTCTCCTAGCCAAACAAGTGCGCGGGATCGACATCCGCGAATACGGAAGCCGTAATATTGGAGCGACCAATGTGGGTCGTGTCATTGGTTGGAAGTATGGAATCATCGCTCTCTTTTTGGATGCACTGAAAGGTGCCATTCCTGTTCTCTTCGCTTCTTATCTTGAGTCTCCTTATTCCCTAACTACGACTCAAATTTTACTTGGATCTTTCGCCATCCTTGGGCATACCTTCACTCCCTTTCTTCATTTTAAAGGAGGGAAAGGTGTGGCAACAGCTCTCGGCGTGTATCTAACTCTTGTTCCCATTGTGACAGTTTGTGCGGTTGTGATTTTTTTCATTGTTTATAAGATTTCGGGATTTGTATCTCTTGGGTCGATTCTTGGTACTCTGTCCATGCCAATTTGGTATTTTGGATCCTCTAAACTCATTCCTGATTCGGAATATCAACCACTTATCTTTTTTGTATTAGTTGCTACTTTTTTTCTAATCTCTTATTCGCACAGGGAAAACATCAAACGTTTGGTGTTAGGCAAAGAACTACGAGCAACACAGAATGCAAACTGAACGAGAATCGGTACTCACACAAAAAGAAAAACTTTTTCTTCTTACTAAATTTGTAGAAGATCATCCGGAAGCAGAAATCCAGGACTTCTACAAATGGTTGTACTACGGCGAGTTTGGAATGGAAGAATCCTCTCTCATCATGACGGGAAAACAATCTGTCCCAGAGTTACATGTCGTTCTTAGTGAAATCAAAAAAGAAGAATCAGAAACGAAAGAGTCCGAACTCATTTGGGAGCCAATGGGACTTGCCGCTCGGTTTGTCAAAGTATATTTAACAAAGTATTATCATACAGATTGTCCCGTGAAACGTCTCGTCAATTTATTAGAACGTTCTCCTGCCTTTCGTGGGGCAAGGATGAGCTTTAAATTGGATTGGAACTTATTAAAAGAAACTGTTTTGGAACTTCGACCAGAATTAACCCGTCGTGATTTTATTAACTTTGAAGAAAGGATTAATTTTCACCAATTGCCTGCACTTCCCTATACAGATGGTTATGCGGAGAAAAACCCTTTTGCTTACCGAGTGGTATCGCAAAAACTTTTTTTTGATTATTTTCCTGAGTTCGAAGACAATTCTGTATTTCATCCTTTTTCTGGAAATGAATCGATCATTGGGTAAAGACTTCGTTTTAAATACCTAATTTCTTTTTTGATGGATTGGATCAAAAGTTGGTTTTTACGATCTAACTCCAAATCTTTATGACGCAAAATATAAATTTCAGTTTTACGAACCATTCGTCTTAGGTAAGACTGTTCGCGAATCCAAATCCAAAGGTCCGAATCCTGGAAAGGTTTTTTTTCCGGATCCGCCTCAAATTGGTTTAGACCTTGTTCCATAAATTCTAAATCTTTTTGAATGGTTTGAAAAAGTTTTTCAGATCCGTTCGGATGTAAGTAGGTTGGATGATCTTCTTTTCCCTGGTTGGTTTTTTCTTTCTTTTGGGGATAAAGAGATTTATTTTTCGAACTTGTTTCTAATTCTCTCTTTTCCTCGAAGCCCATCTGCCAAATGGCAATCTTTCGCCAAGGATAGTTATGATTGGGTGTGTTTTCTAAATTTTCTATCGCTTTGTCTGGACGAACGGACGGAATCCCAGCAATCTCTGCCCCATCTTCATTCACATTGAAGAGTTTCATTTCGGAAACACTGGTTGCGGATTCTTCAAACCAATGTCGATACAAATCCAAAACATAATCGGTAAGGACAGTGCCTTCTGCACCTGCTTTTGGCACAAACCTAGTTTCTCTTTTACGAATGATCACTTCATTGATTCGTTCTAAACTATTTTTTCTGTTAAGTAATGTGAGCCATTTCTCGTTATGATGGGTTCCCGTGGAATGGATCTCTCTTCCCGAATAGGCAAGGTCTTGGCCAAGAAAATACACGGAAGTAAATCCCATAAAACGTAACATATCAAAAGCAGTGGTTGCCACAGACCCACCTGACTGAATATCTCCCACTTCATTAAATACCTGTTCGGCGAGCTCTCCTCCTGCCGTGACTTCCCTAACCAGAGCTCCTTCCGCATCGACTTGGTATTTGGCTGTGACGGAATGGACAACGGACCTGAACATTGGTTCACGAAGGAGTGTGGGGGAACTAACTAGGTCCGCAAAAAGTGGAATTTTTGTCAGACTCTCACCCATAAAATGAAAAAAGGAATTGGTTTGGGCATCCAGAGTCACAACTCCATCTGCTTCTATCCCAGCTTTGATTAAAACTTTGAGAGATGTATCACAAGACAAAACAAATACCTTGTCTCTCACATTTTGCAACCAAGTTAGATTCTTTCGTAAACTAGGACCAGCTGACACGAGTACGGCGGTTAAACCTTTAAATTGATCTTTAAGTGAAGAAATTGGATACCGGACAGGTGGTGTTTTTCCCACATGAATCAAATTCCAAATGGAATTTTTAATCCATAATCTTTCAAATTCAAACTTAGTGAGTAGGTCACTCATCTTTGCCGAAAATACTGTTTGGGTTTTTTCTTCTAATTCACGATAAATTGGGTTTCGATTTGTATCGGTTGGGTTACGGATGACTTTGAGTCCACTCACGCGTTCGATCGGTAAGGACTCAAGATAGTTAAAAAACAGAGGAAAAAATGCCTCTCCTGAAAATAGATGTCTTCCGGGAATCGTCATTACTGGTTTTAAAATCTCGTCCCAAATAACGGGGATTAGGGTCTCGTCGTCTCCAATCAGAATTAAAATTTGACCTGGTGCCAAAGTTTCACTGATTTTTTGAATGAGGTGAGGGTTCCCCAGTCCAAACAAAATGACAATGTCGGTAGACTTTAAAGAATAGGTATCGAGCAAACGGATGGCTTGTGTTAGGGGAGAGAAGGAAGAGGATAGGGGTTCTCCATTTAATGAGACATAATATTCCCCTTCCTTCTTTGCAGAACCCAATTCCCAGAGATTTTCAGAAGAGAAGTTTCTGAAATAATTTCGTAAGTATGGCTTCCTTTCAAAAATTTCACTGGAAATGGGATCGATAATTTGGGACATAATACTATCTAAGGTTTTTTCTTATGTCTCTCAAGTAATGTCAACTGGGAAACAGGGAAATCGAACGGCGAAACATATATGCATTTAAAGAGCCTAAGTATTGTTGGATTCAAAACATTTGCGGATGAAACGGAGATCAATTTCGATCCTGGGTTTACTGCTGTCGTCGGACCGAATGGTTCGGGAAAATCAAATATTGTCGATTCCGTAAAATGGGTCTTTGGAGAAAAAAGTGCCAAGGGACTTCGAGGAGAGAAGATGGACGATGTCATCTTCCACGGAACAGAGAGTAGGCGGCCTGCTGGGTTTTCAGAGGTTTCGATTCTGTTTGATAATGATGACCATTTTTTCAACATAGATTATCCTTCTGTCAAAATCACTCGTCGTTTATACCCTGATGGAGAAAACGAATACTATCTCAATGATATCAGGACCACAAGAAAGGATATCGAAAAAACACTTCTCGATACAGGAATTGGTAAGTCGAGTTACAGTATTTTGGAACAAGGTCGCGTGGATCAAATTCTCAATTCCAAACCAGAAGAAAGAAGGGCCATCTTTGAAGAGGCCGCTGGTGTGTCTCGGTTCAAACTGGATCGGAAAGAAGCCACTAAGAAGTTGGATGATACCAATCAGAATTTACTTCGGATCCAAGACATTATGAATTCCATGGTGAAAGACCTGGAAGTTAAAGAAAAACAATCCGAAAAAGCAGAACAATATTTCAAACTTAAATCTGATTTAGATGAGTCCGATAAAAACCTAAGGTTTTTAAAACTGAGAGATTTCAAACGTAGGATGAAAAAATCGGACGAAGAACTGCTTGAGATCCGTGAAAAAAACAAATCTATCTTATCTCTCATTCAAAACGAAACCAATTTGATTTCCGAAAAGGAAACTACCAAAGAAGCAAAGGAACGTGAGATCGCAGAAATTGATAAAAAATTATTCGATCACCTTTCTAAAAGCCAAATCCAGAAAGAGAAAATAGCCAAAAACAAAACATTCATTTTGGAGTATGAACTTCGGATTGGAGAAATCCTTTCTGCTTTAGAAACAGAAAACCAAGCCACAATCAAACTAGAAGTTGAGAAACGTGGGATTGAACTTGAAAACGAACGCCAAAGAGAAATCCAAACCACTCTCCAACAGGAAATCCAAACCCTAGAATCCCGACGTGTTTCTTTGGAATTGTCCATCAAGGAAGAAGAAAAGTCCATTGAGGAAAAAGAAGGAAGGATTGGTGAAAATGAAAAACGCCATATCACCCTTCGTGACAAACAAAAAACGGTAATTTTTGAACTCATCCAAGAGTTAGAAAATAAAAAAAGAGAATCTAAAGAAGGTGAAGAGATTCGTAATGCCGACAAATTGGAACTTCTTTCCGATTTAGAATTGTATCGTAAAAACTTAGAGCTGGCTCTTTCCCATTTAGAAAGAACCCAAGTTTCTGAAGGTATTTCACGGTTACAAGAAATCAATTTTGGCCAGTACTCAGAAAAACTATCAGGGTTTTTGAAACGAGAAGATGATTTTAGAAATCTACTTTTTGATAAAGATGGAATCCTTTCTAAAAAAGAATCCATCGATCAAGAAATCGAAGACTTAATTTTAGAAAACGAAAACCTAACTCGCGGTATACGAGACCATCAAAGTAATATCATTCTGCACAGGAATCATTGGGAAGAAACTAGAACTCATATTGTAGAAATTGAGAAAAAACTTCTCGAATCCAACTCTCGTTTGGAAAACCAACAGAAAGAAATTGCTGTTTTGGATGAACGAATTGAAGAAATCCAAAAACGAATTTTAGGTGCTAAGGAACAAGAATCGGTCATTCGAGAAAAGAAAGATAGCCTTGAAAAAGAAGTCGAAGTTTTAGAAAAAGAAATTGAAGAATCTTACCAAGAATTTCTTTCTATGAGTCGGATTTTGGAATCAGAGAAAGAAACCTTACAGTCTCTCGTGGAAGAGATTTCAGGAATCAAATCCAATATCACTAAAAACCAAGAAGTATTTCAAAACCTTTTGCCATTACTTTCTGAAAAAGAAAGAACGAGTTCCGCTCTCAAAGTGCAAATCGATTCTCTTGTGGAAGAACTCTATAATGACTATTCTCTTACTGATTCCGAATTGGAAACGGAACGTGGGGCTCTTGATTTAGACCAAAAAGCAGAAGAGAGAAGGCTTAGATCCTCCAAGTCGGAGATCCAGTTACTTGGTTCCATCAACCCACTGGCGATTGAAGAGTATCGTAACATCAAAGAAATCTACGAACACAATCTCAAACAGAAAATCGATATTGAAAGTTCGAAAAAAGATATCGAAGAAGTTTTAAAAAGAATCAACGAAGAATCGGAAAAACTTTTCCAAGAAACCTTTGAGAAAATCAAACAGAACTTCCAAGAAACTTTCTCTACATTATTTAATGGGGGAAGGGCCACATTGGAACTTACGGAAAAAGAAGACTCTCTCAATTCCGGAGTGGAGATTATGGCTGAACCTCCTGGCAAACATGTTCAGAATTTGCGTTTGCTCTCAGGGGGAGAGAAGTCTCTTACTGCGATTGCTCTTCTATTTGCAATCTACATGGTAAAACCAAGCCCGTTCTGCTTTTTAGATGAAATTGATGCAGCACTTGACGAGGCAAACAAACTTAGATTTTGTCAGATCCTTGACCGGTTCAAAGACAAAACTCAGTTCATTGTGGTTTCTCATGCTCAGTCCACAATCTCTAGAGCCAATGCCATCTTTGGTGTCACCAACGAAGAACCAGGAATCTCAAAGATCCTTTCCCTTCGATTGGATGAGGCCAAATCACTCTCCAAACAAATCTCACAAAAAACCGGAAC